>JACCYX010000152.1 GCA_013696265.1 Chloroflexia bacterium | reverse complement strand
GGCGTCGAGGCGATCGGCCTGGTCGAGCTGGCCAGCGAACTGGCCGCGATGGCGTGATGCCTCACGCTCACCGGGCCATAGCCCTCGGGACCACAACCCGGCACGATGCATCTCCCGAGCAGCTTCGTCAATTATTGAGAATTGCTGATCGAAGGTTTTCGAGGACGTGTTGCGCCTCTGACCTCGATGAGAATTCTAGTTGTGCCTTCGGATTTGCAACCGTTGGTATATGCACGATCGCGTTGTAGTCATCTTCGTCCGTCAAACTGACACCCGTAATATCAGGAATGCGAATCATGGTAACGGCACCATCGCTCTGGTCGATGACCAAGCGTCGGCTGGTGGCTACCGCCTTTCCACCCTGCTTCGTCCAGAAGCGCGTCAACTCCACCTCACCAGCGGCCAAGGAAACCACCGGCGCAGTGGGCGGAACCTTATGCGACTGAGCTAGACGCTGGGCCTTGCGTTTGGCCTCGTAGGCTCTCGATCGCTCTGCGGCCAACAGGAGCTCTTCCTCCCAGCGAGCTTGGGAGCGCTGGCGGAACCACCACGCAATAAAGCCGCCACCCGTAAGCAATAGGATGAAACCCCAACCGGCCGACGCACCCATGACGAACAAGCTGATAATAATGAGTGTACTACCCAAAGTAATCTTGCTCATGAAGATCAACTCGAGGACGATCCCAATACCGGTCCCGGCCGCCCCAGCAATGCCTTCAGCGGCAGTCTGTGTGTAGTCCGTGTGGACGCGTGTTTCATAGCTCCCGTCGGAATTCTGAGTCGTCTGAGAATATTTGGCCATGATTTTCACCTTGCCATGCGCGCGAATGCGCGGATCCAAAGCAGCATTCTGGTCGAACACTTGAGTCCAGAACTAGCGAGCGTCTCCCCATCGAACGATCGGAGAAGCCGTTCTGGCACAACCTTCCTCAGCCTACACTTTCACTATCGTACTCACCCCACGAACATGTTCGGTTATTGTTTGGGTCCCAGGTAGAGGATGTTGCGGAACACGCACCGGATCGACGACGGGCGGCGATTCTGGCAGGAATCTCGCCACCTGTCATCGATGCGGATAGGGTCAACGCCTCCCAGCGGGCGAAACCGTTCGACCGGGCGCTCAACCTCGCTCTTTCACCTTAGCCCGTCGCAACCCGCCAAACCCGCAACAAACACGCAATCCGGCGGACTCTTTCCTGGCGATTTATGAGTACCGATTTCCCACCTCCCGCCCGTCATGGCACGCGAAGCGGAATCCACCTTAGTGGTCCATCCGGCAAGTTCGCACCCTGAGTGGCAGGTGAGCAACACTGGAGAATCACTGCGATTGCGGAATCGCTGGAGGGTAATAGTCGTTTGCCGCGCCTGTCGTTACTTACCGGATAGACCACTTAGGGCCTGCGCCAAAAGGCAGCGTGGGCGAGATCGACGGAGGTACGGGCGGACCTGCCGCGACCGTCAACGACGCCTCGCCCGCCCGGATCCGGTCGCGGCTGTTGTCCGCCCCTGGAGTACGCTACCGCCTCTTGGCGCAGGCTCTTATTGCTGGGCAAAGTCGGTCGTGGCCGGGTTCATCTCTGCCTGATTTGGGTGATGGCGGAGATGAACTCCGCCATCACCAGGAACGCACGGGAGTCACCCGGATTTGGTTTAGAGCTTGCGCCAAGAGGCGGCTTTCCCATGGCCGATCGTCGTACGGGCGGCAGAGCAGCGAGCCTGTCGCGACCATCGATGACGCCTGGCCCGCCCCGGATCCGGTCGCGGCTGTTGTCCGCCCCTGGAGGACGCTCTCACCTATTGGCGCAGGCTCTTACTCCTCGCCGTCTTCCTCCGCCCACAGGGCGCAGTGCCGGAGCGTGGCCGCCCCGTACGGGATCCAGTGAGTCACCTGGAACCGGGGATCGAGTGAGAGGTAGATGCCCGCGATCCGGAACCGCAGTGGCGCCTCGACTCCCGGCACCCGGAACTCGATCGGGATGATGGGTTGGGTGGCTAGCACCTCGTCCGCATCTTCGGGGAGAGCGGCCCACATCTCCGCGAATCCGGGCCAGTCTCCGGCCCGCGCGAGCAGATCCTGGAACCAGGGTTCATGCGCGTGCGGCTGCGTCTGGATCTTGAACATGCGCAGGAACAACGGCCGGTACCGCTCCGGGTTGGCGATCATCAGGGTCACGCCAATCGCCGGGTTGAAGACGAGATCGAGCACGGTCAGGCCGACGAACCGGGCGGGGGCGGGATCGTCGGGCTCGCGCCCCAACAATCGGGGGACGTAGCGGTTCCACGACCAGAGGCGCTGCCCATGGTCCATCAGGTAGGCCGGCCACGTCGCGCTCAGCAGCTCCTGGGCGCAGAGCCGGCGCCCCTCCTCGATTTCGCGCTCGGTCGGCAGCGCCCACGGCAGGCGATAGCCATACGCTTCCAGCACGTCCCGCCGCGTCCGGAACGGGGCGTCGAGCCCGTGGGTGAGGATTGCCTCCAACGTCCCCGCGGAGGGGCGTCGGATCTTGCCCGATTCGATCCGCTGGAGATGCGCGGCATCGATCCCGGCTCCCTGGTCCTCCAGCCGACCCGCCAGCTCGATCAGCGTCAGGCCGGCGTCCTGGCGGAGCGTGCGCAGCAGCGTGCCGCCCGCCACCACACGCCTGGCTGGCCACATCGGATCGGTGACATGCGCCACGGTCGTTCCTCCTCATCGGTTGCCGTTGTATCCCGATACGTTGCGGTCTCGCGTCAACACCCATATTAGTGGATGGACCGTCGATGTCGGCACGCGGTTGGCAATCCGGCACGGTCCGAATGGGCCCAAATCTTGCGCGAACGCCAAAGGGAATCGTATGCGATGATTGGTTCACGATGGATCGGGCGGTCAGCAGCGCTCGCGGGTGCGGCGTGCCGGCGACGAGCACGGCGTTGGACGGCGACAAGGGGCGGTCCATGACGAAACCGCAACGTTCGCCCCTCGGCAAACTCGTCTATGCCTATCGCAAGCACCTGCACCTGACCCAGGCCGGGCTGGCGGACCTGGCCAGCCACCCGGCCAACCCCGCTCTCGATCAGGCAACCGTCAGCGTCCGCACGGTGTCGGACATCGAGCAAAAGCTGCCCCCGGATGCGCCGAAACCCCGCCCGCGCCGGCCAGCGACGATCCGGGCCCTGGCGGAGGCGTTCGACCTGACGCCGGACACGCCGGCCTACGACGAGTTCCTCGCCGCCGCCAGGGAATCGTCGGCGGATGACGCCGCCCCCCCATTCCCCGATCCCGAGGTTCCACTCTTCGTGCCGGATGGGCGCGAAGCCCACCTCGAACGCCTCGCGGCGGCCATCGACATGGCCGCCGGCGAACGCGCCGGCGTGCTCTTCGTGGAGGCCGCGCCGGGCACCGGCAAAACGACCCTCGTCGCCCATGTCTGCCGCCAGGCGCTGGATCGTCACGACCGGCTGGTCGTGCTGTGGGGCGATTGCGTCGGCCGGACCGGGGCGGCCGACCCCTGGCAGCCGTTCCGGCAAGCGCTGGGAACGCTGGTCGGCGATACCGCCGCCGCGGGCCACCAGCAACTCCTCTCCGGCAAGAACGCGGGCCGAATCGCATTTCGCGCGCCGATGGGCATCCGGACGGTGGTGGACGATGCGCCGGGCCTGATCGATCGGTTCATTTCCCCGGAAGCGTTCCGGGCGCAGGCCCGGGCGGGGCGGCTCGATGCCGAAACCTCCCGCCGGCTCGACCGGGCGCTCGACGCCGCGTCCATCGTGCCAGCCGCTCCGCTGGACCCTGGCCACCTGGTATTCCGCGTCATCAGGCGCTACGCGGCGTCGGGGCCCGTCATCCTCGTGCTGGAAGACCTGCACTGGGCGGATACCGGCACGGCCGACATGCTCGCGTACCTCATGCGGGGGCTCGAGCGGCAGCGGCTGCCCGTGCTCGTGATCGCGACCTACCGGCCCCTGGACCTGGAGTCATCCAGGCTGGGCGATCACCCGGCCGTGCGACACGTGCTCACCGAGGCGATCCGGCGTTTCGACGATCCGATCCTGGACCTGGCGGACACCGTGGGCGGCGCGCCGGGGCGAGCGTTCGTCAATGCCGTGGTTGACCAAATCCTGCCCGATGCTCCTCATGCCTTCCGCGAAATCCTGTTCGAACAAACCGCCGGCTTGCCGCTCTTCGTCCTCACCATGCTGCGCTGGTACCTGGACGAAGGCCAACCATTCCCGAGCGAGGCCGATGCCGCCGGGGATCCCGTTCCCGCCCGCCTTCCCGCGGTGATCGAGACCCTCTTCGCCGGCTTGATCGACCGGCTGCCGCCTGAATTCCCGCCGCTGCTCGACGCCGCCAGCGTCCAGGGCGCCACGTTTTCGGCGGAGGTGGTGATGCGGGTGATGGGACTTTCCCGCTCCATCCTGATCGAGCGGCTCGACGACCAGTTGACCTTGCGGTTCAAGGCGCTCTCCGCCGGCGGTGTCACGACCATCGCGGGCCAGCGCGGCCACGACTATCACTTCTCCCACGCCTTGCTTCGCGACTATCTCTACCACCGCCTCTCCAGGCTCAGGCGCGAGCATCTCCATGCCGCCACGGCCGAAGCGATGCTGGCGCTCTACGGCGACGGGGAGCACGACGGAGCCGCCGGGATCGCCTGGCACTTCGATCAGGCGGGTGAACGCCAGCGGGCCGCCGCCTACTTCATCAAGGCCGGTCTCGCCGCCATGGCGCGGCATGAATACACCGGCGCGCGGCGCCATTTTCAACGCGTCGGCGAACTCAAGCTCCGGAAGCAGGACCCATTTGTCGTCGCCCAGGCGCTGATCGGGTTGGGCAATTGCGCCTATGGCGAGGGGCACCCCGCCGATGCGGCACGATTGTTCGAGCGGGCGCACGACCTGGCGCTGCGCGAACGATTGCCGCTGCCGCGGGCGGCCTGCCTGACCTCGATGGGACGTCTAGATTTCGACGCGGGCCGGATGCGGGAGGGCGTCGTCCGGGTCACGAACGCGGTCGAACTCCTCACCGAACTGGGCGACGAGCGGGAAGCCTGCCGCGCGCTCGGGCTCCTCAGCCACCTCCATTACGGCCTCGGGCACTATGACGATGCGGTCAGGGCCGCCCAGCGGGCGATCACGCTGGGAACCAGGCTTCAGGACGATCTGCTCATCGTCAATGGCTTGACCGCCCTGGCCAACTGTTGGCTCGACCTGGGCCTGTACGACGAGGCGGAAATCGACCTGCGGCGGGCGATCGGCCTCAGTGAGGAACACGGGAGCACGCATCGCGCCTCGCTCTGCTGGCTCAATCTCGCGCTGGGCGAGTTCGAACGCGAGAGGTGGGAGTCGGCGTCGGCGGCCATCGAGATCGTGTTCGATCCGGCGCGGAACGCGACCAGCCGCCTGCTCGGGCTGGCGGAGTTCAACGCCGGCCTCGTCGCCGAAGCCCGGGAGGAATGGGTAGTGGCGAGGCAACGGTTCCAGGCGTCGTTCGACATCCGGGTTGCGAACGGTCAGCACGCCCTCACGCTCGATAGCCTGGCCGGGCTGCTGCGCGTGGCCACGGCGCAACGCCGCCACGCGGAGCTGCGCCCGCTGACCGCCGAGATCGGCCGCCGGGTGGAATCCGAGGGCCTGGACGGCGTTGGGCATCCGGGCTGGCTGTTTGCGTCGTTGGCCGGC
>JACCYX010000149.1 GCA_013696265.1 Chloroflexia bacterium | reverse complement strand
TCGTGACCTGGATGGCGACCACCGGGATCGTGCATGCCGTTCTGCCGACGAGCGCGAACGACACCGGCATTTCCTACAACTATGCCTGGGCCAGTGACTATCTGCACCAGGTCATGCCGGCCGTGCTCCTGCTCGATTGGCTGCTGACGCCGCCGCGGCACCGTCTGGCCCTCAAGCGGGCGCTGATCTGGACCGCCTATCCGCTGATCTTCGCCGGGTTCTCGCTGTTACGCGGACCGTTCGTGGACTGGTATCCGTACCCGTTCCTCGATCCCCGTGAAGACGGCTGGGCGATGGTTGGCGTCTACGTCGTCGCGATCGCGGTTGGCTTCCTCGTCTTCAGCTGGCTCGTGGTCACCATCGGCAACCTCGCCCGCCAGTGGTGGGCAGCGAGGGCCTTGAACAATTCCTCGGCCCATACGACCGTGGGCTGAGCACAGAGCGATCTCGATTGTCGCCGAACGGAGGGATGACCTCATTCTGGAAACGCGAGATCCGCAAAGACACCATAGTGGTCGCTTGGAACGACTGTCCTGGAAGGTGGCGGCGTGACCCCAAACAGGCCGGCATCCGCCAGTTTGGGATAGGGGAGCCCCTTCGCGAAACAATCCCGGATCAGGATCCAGTCGACGCGGGCGGGAACGTCCAGCGTGGGAGCTTCCGCCCAGCGAGGATTGTTCTCAAAGTCGAGGGTCGGGCCTGGTTCCCAACCGTTGCGCACGGCTTGGAGCTGGGCCAAGTCATGCCAGGGAACGGTCTCCCGGCCCGCGATCGTCTGCTGGCCCATCAGGAAGCGGTACACGCTCGATTCCGGCGTGCAATTGAAGTCGCCGAGCAACACTTCGTGCCGGTCGAGTTCGCCGGTCGCGGCGATCCAGTCGATGACGGCGACGATCTGGCGCTCGCGCGAGGCGATCGAGCGCCAGTCGAGATGGACATTCGTGATGGCCAGCCGGACGCCGTTGACGCTTGTCCAGGCACGCACCACGCAAGGAGGCGCGGCTGTTTCCCGACCCGACACCGGGTCAACCAGTGATAGCGGGTGCTTGCTCAACAGCGCGGGGGCATCAGTTTCGCCCGGATCACCAGGCGCCGATAGCATGTGATTCAGGCCGGTACGTTCGCCGATAGAGGACGCCGCCCCCGTATTACCAGGGTCCGTATGCCGCACTTCCTGGAGCGCGAGAACGTCTGGGTTCACGCGCGTCAGTTCTGCGCACGCGGCGTCGAGCCGTTCAGCAAACTGAATGTCAGAAGCCCACAGGTTGTAAGTCGCTACTCGAATCGTGGTCACGGATTGGTGGCTATCCCTTGACCGAGCCGGCCGTCATGCCCTGGACCATGAACCGCTGGGCCAGGAAGTAGAGCACCATCACCGGCAGCGCGGCCAGCACCGCGCCGGCCATGATCGGGCCCCAGAGCAGCACGTCGCCGGTGATCAGGTATTGCAGGCCCAGCGGCACCGTCCGCAAGTCCTCCGAGGTGATGAAGATCAAGGCGAAGAGCAATTCGTTCCAGGCGGCCGTGAAGGTGAAGATGCCGACCGCCGCCAGTCCCGGCAACGAGAGCGGGATCAGGATCCGGAAGAGCGCCCCGAGCTGCGTCGTGCCGTCCACCATCGCCTGTTCTTCGAGGTCGGGTGGCACGCTCCGGAAGTAGCCGGAAAGCAGCCAGGTGCTGAGTGGGATGGAAAAGGTTAAGTAGAGGATCACCAGCCCGTAGAGCGAGTTCCCGAGGTTTAGGCGCGCGACGATGATCGAGAGCGGGATGAAGAGCAGCGACCCCGGCGTGAGATAGGTGAGCAGGATCAGCCGGCCCACGAAGCCCCGGAACCGGTAGCGGAAGCGGACGATGCTGTAGGCCGCGAAAGACGAGATCAGCAGCGAAACCACGGTCACGCTCGAGGCCACGATGATGCTGTTCCGGATGTTGGTGAGGTAGCCCCGCTCGTTGATTAGTTCCCGGTAATTGTCCCAGGTCGGGTTCTGCGGGATCAGCGCCGGCAGCCGGTAGATCTCCCGAGGTAGCTTGAGCGAAATCGAGAACATCCAGTAGATCGGGAAGATCACGATCACGGCGACCAGCAGCATCAGCCCGTAGACCGCGATCAGCGTGAGCAGGTTGCGCCTCGTGCGCGTCCGCAATCGCGACCTCAGCCTGCCCGACGGCTGGCCGGTTGCCGCCGCTGGCGGCGCGGTGGTCGTAGCCATCAGCATGCCCTCCCGCGGGCCTCTGGATCGCGGTGGTCTCGTAGGGGCCGATCCCCGGTCGCGATCGGCGGCTCACCTGTTGACGTGCAGGGGTGTCCGCCCGTTTGGTGGCTGTTGCCGAGATGGAACCCGGCAGCGGTGGTGGCCATCAGTCGTCGTCCTCCACGAGCCAGGTCACGAAGAAGACCAGGATCAACAAGGCTGGAATCATCGCCACCGAAACCGCCGCCGCCTCGCCGAGGCGTTGCGACTGCATCCCGAAGTAGGCCAGCACCGGGAAGACCATCGTCGCGTCGGAGGGCCCGCCCTGGGTCATGATCCAGATGTTCTCGAAACTGTTGGCGGTCCAGATCGACGACATCAGCACCACGATCAGGATCACCGGCTTGATGCTCGGCAGCGTGATGTCCCAGAACCGCTGCCAGGACGACGCGCCATCGACCTTCGCCGCCTCGTAGAGTTCGCCCGGCACCCCCTGCAGCGCGGCCAGGAACGAGATCGCCCAGAACGGGAAGCCGCGCCAGGTCGTGGCCAGGATCACCGCCGGCAGCGCCGTCGAGCGCTGGCCAAGGTAATCGATGATCTCGGGGTAGATATTGGTTTTGGTCAGAATCTGGTTGAAGGCGCCGCCGATCGGCATGTAGAGCAATTTCCAGACGAGGAAGGCCACGAACCCCGGCATCGCCCACGGCAACAGGATGACCGCCCGCATCAGGCCCCGCCCCCGGACCGCCTGGTTCAGCAGCATCGCCAGCCCGAGCCCGATGAAGAGCTTGAGGATGTCGGAAACGACGACCATGATGATCGTGTTTTGGATCGTCTTGAGGAAGCTGGGGTTCTGGGACAGGTACCGAAAGTTGTCGAGCCCGATCCAGTTTCCCGGTTGCCCGACGACGCGATCCGTGAACGAGATGCTGATCGCGAAGAAGAAGGGATAGGCCACCAGCGCGAGGAGCAAGGCCAGCGCCGGTACCACCAGCAGGTAGCCGGTCAGCGCCTGGCGATTGGCGAGGGTCAGCCGCGACGTTCGGGCTACCCGGGGGGCTTCCTGGTTCGCCAGTAAGGACATAAGGAACTCCGGCAGGTTTGAGCGGTGTGCGGAAAAGTTAGTCGGTGTAGCCCGGTATGGGCGGAGCAAGCATCACTTCGCTGCCGCAGCCGTACATGAATCCACGTTCACCAACTCCAGTGCAATGCGCCAGGAACCCGTGCAATGATCGGCGGGAGGGGCGGGTGGTGCTCGCCGTTGAGCCCGCCCGATCCCTCCGTGTGGTCCGTCTACCCGTATTTGGCGTAGATCGTCTCACCCGAGGTTTGGGCTTCAGCCATTGCCTCTTCGAGGGACATCCCATCGACGACGATCCGCTGGATCATCTTGGGCACGGTGAAGTTCGAGTTGAAGTCGGCGTAGGCGGTGTTGGAAACGTCCGGCGCGCCCGGCGCGGTACCGTTCAGCACCAGGTCACGCAATCCGCCAAGCACTGGCGTCGAGGTGAAGGCTTCCATCTCGTCCTGGCCCTGGAGCACCGGACCGTAGATCGCGACCTTGTAGTATTCGCCGAGGAACTCGGGTTGGGCCAGGAATTCGAGCAGCGCCTTGACCGTGTCGACATCCTCGGTCGAGGTCGGGATCGCCCGCAGGTTCGGTCCGATCGGCGCTACCTGCATGACCGGCCCGGCCGGCAGCGCCGAGTAAGCAGTGGCCTCGAACAGCTCGGGATCGTCAGTCTGGGCGGCGATCGAGACGCTGCCGGTGTTGGCGATGAAGACGGCCTGGCCCGAGAGGTAGGCGGTGTTGTCGCCCGCGCCGTCCCAGGTCGTCGCGCCCGGCGGGAAGAGCCCCGCCTCCCAGGCGGCATTCACCCATTCGAGGAAAGCCATCGTCTCCGGCGAGCTGATCGTGCAGGTCACGCCCTCGTCGTCGGCGATCCTGCCCCCGTACGACTGGAGCGCGCTGACCATCAGGTTGGCGTCGCCCACGTTAGAGAGGGCCAGGCCGAGCCCATAGACGCCCGGCGCGCCCTCCTGCGCCTGGGCGGCGACATCGCTCAGTTCCTGCCAGGTGGCGGGCGCCTCGGTCACGCCGATTTCGTCGAGGATGTCCTGCCGCCGGAAGAGCACGTTGCCGCCGGCTCCGAACGGGACGCCGGCCCGGATGCCATTGAACTTCTCCGGGGCGACCGCGCCATCGACCGATTCGTGCCAGCCGCCCTGAGCGGCGCCGATCGTGTCGTAGATGTCGCTCACGTCCTGCAACTGGCCGCTGGTGCTGAGCAGCAGGGCGAGATCGAGCCCCATGTCCAGCGCTCTCGGCATCGTACCGGCTTCGACCGCCGCGCTGACGCGCTGGTTCGTCTCATTCTGGTTGATCATCACCACTTCGGTTTCGACGCCGTTGTCCGAACCCCATTGGTTGATCGTGTCGGTCAGCATCTCGTTGGCGGCGTCGGAGAAGATCAGGCCGCCCCAATAGGTGAGCGGGCCGCTGGCCTGGATCACGGCGGGCGCCTTGCGGGCGAGCAGGGTTCCCGGCAGCATGCTGCCGGCGGTGAAGGCGGCGGCGCCTCCGGCGAGGCCCCCGACGACCTGGCGGCGGGTGCGGCGACGGCGAAGGAACGGCGAGGATGAATGAGACATAACGCATCTCCCTTTGATGAGGATGACGAACGGTGATTCGGACCCGGTGACGCAGCCGACCGGGCCGCATCGGGAGGCGGGCGGGCGTTCCGTCCGCGATCAGTTGTGCCTGTGCGTATTACCGGCACTGTAGACAGCCTCGTTGGGCGTGTCAATAGGGAGTTCCCCGCCTGGGGTGCGACGCAGCGTTTTGTATGGGGCCTCTGTACAAGGCGCTCCAGACTGAACGGCGATGCGGAATGATGGAACACACCCCTCGCCTCGCCGGAATGATCCGACAGTTACGTGCACACCAACACGGCAACACGGCTTCCCCGGGTGGCCCCTGTGCTACGATCGGATGACGCGGGACGCTTCGTTCCGTGTCTTGTCCGCTCCACTTGTGGATCACCTCGTGCCGACGCGACTGACGGGATCAACACGACGAACCGGAATCCGGATGGGACTCCCCAGACGGGAGTCGGTGGTGCTCCTGATCTTGCTCGTGGCCACCGTCATCATGCCGGTCGATTACAAGGCCGGGGCCGATCGCGAGCACGCCCACACGATCTTCCAGGGCGTGATCGACGCCATTACCGGGCATTCCCACCATCACGCGCACCCGGACGATGCCGACACAGCGCCGCCTCCAGGACTCCCCGATCCGGCGCGTTCCGAACCCGACGTGCCGCAACCGCTCGGGAGTTCGATGCCGATCACGGCGCTCGCCGCCATCCAGGACCTTGGCCTGCTGATTGCCGCACTGTTAGCCGGAGCAATCGTCAGACCCAACTGGAGTTTGGCTGCTCACTTGCTGAATCGCTGCATTGGTGTGGAAACCCCTCCGCCGCGCATGGCGTACGCCTAAACAACACAAACGACGCGGTAGGCGAACCGAGTGGGCTGGCGTCTGAATTACGGATGACTGGCGCCTTTTCGCAACGGGTGATGCATATTGGGTGGACGATTCCATCGGTGTGGACACCCGCGACGTAGGGGCGGCAGCGAAGCGAGCCCCGATCGCATACGGTATCGGCGCAACGACACACAGGGTGTCCGCCCGGTTCGCGGCAGCCCCGATCCCGCCGTTGGCCACCATTCGGGCGGACACCCCTGCATCGCGGTCGGCCAGGTGTCTTTCGCGACCGGTATCCAGTGGGGCCGGTACCGCCCCTACGTGGATGGAATTCGCCCATCGCCGCCGGCGCCTTCACGTATCTACGTTTCTCAGCGATGTCCATAAAGCCAATCCAGAGGAGTTTCGTCATGAACCTTCAGGCACTTTCCATCGTCCGGCAGCGCGTTATGTTCGTGCTTGCCGCCTTCGCGCTCGCCGCGATTGCGCTCGTCCAGCCCTTCGCGGCCTCGGCGCACGAAACGCGCGAGGTGGCGACTGACTATTCGTTCGTCGTCGGCTTCATCAATGAACTCGCGATCCAGGGCGACACTAACGGCATCTGGCTCGAAGTCACATCCGCCGAAGCCCCGGTTCTGGGACTGGCCGATATCCTCCAGGCTCAGGTCATCTTCGGCGACCAGACTCGCGACCTGACCCTGACCCCGGCGTTTGGCGAGGAAGGCGTGTATGAAGCCGTCTTCATCCCGACCGAACCGGGTGACTACACCTTCCGCTTCTTTGGCCAGATCGACGGCGTCGACGTCGACGAGACCTTTACCTCATCGCCGGAAGGCTTCGATTCGGTCGCCCCGCGTGCCGATCTCGAATTTCCCGGCGTCGGCGAGGTGGGCGTGGGCGACGACACCACCTCGGTGGCGATGCCGCTCGCGGCTGGCGCGATCGTGCTGCTTCTCGGCGTGGCCGGTTTCGCCGTCCGCCGTCGCCGGGCCTGACGCCGGCGTCCGCCCTGCCGCGCCTCGCCTCCAAGGACACCGGTATGACCCCTGCCAGGGCGCAAGGTACGGCTTCGTCGTGGGCGTCTCGCCTGCTGATCGCGGCGTTGGCGATGACCCTGGCCACGGTGATGTGGCCCGCGTCGGTCTCGGCGCACGCCGCGCTCGAATCCAGCGACCCGGCGAATGGCGACGTGCTCGCTTCCGCCCCGGCCGAGATCACCGTTCTCTTCACCGAGCGGCTGGAGCAGTCGTACAGCCGCATGGAACTCCATGACAACCTTGGCGAGCCGATCGAAGGCCGTCGCTCACCTTTCCACCGGGCGACGAGTACACGATGGTGCTCGCCCTGCCGGCGAACCTGCCCAACGGTACCTGGTCCGTGCTCTGGCGCACGCTATCGAATGACGATGGCCACACCGCCCAGAACTACTTTGCCTTCACCGTCGGGTCCAACGCGGACATCGTGCCAGTCGTCATCCCTGGTTCCGCGACCGAAACCGGCGATGCCCCGCAGTGGGCCAAAACGGCGTCGCGCTGGGTGGCGCTGCTCGGGGTCGCGCCGTTGATTGCCGCCTGGCCGGTCTGGTCGACCGTGATCCGGCCCGAGCTGGGACCGGTGCGGGCCGATGCCGCCCCGATCGTGCGTGGGATGCGGCGGTTCGTGATTGGGGCGACGATCCTCGCCATCGCCGGATCGGTCTTCGCTCTCGCGGTCCAGGCCTGGACCCTGCCGGAGGGGACGTACTTCGAAAAGATTGTCAACACGCTCGGCCAAACGCGCTACGGGCACCTCTGGTTGCTTCGAATCGGACTGATCGTCGTTCTGGGTCTGGTGCTTGCCGCCTGCGGCTGGTGGTTCATGAGGCGTCGCCAGGTCGAAGGCGGCATCGCCTGGATCGTCGCGGCGGCCGTGGCCCTGCCTTTCAGCCTAATCGCCCACGCCTCGGCCCAAACGAGCGGCCGTACCTTCGCGATCGCGGCCGACGCGGCCCACCTTGTCGCCTCCTCGATCTGGGCCGGCGGCATCGCGATCCTGGTGGCCGTGCCGCTGCCCGGCCTGTGGCGGTTGGCCCCGGAGCGGCGGGGGCTCGTGCTGAGACGACTCTTGCCACGATTCTCGACCCTGGCCCTGATCTGCATGGCCGTGATTGGCGTCACCGGCTTCTACGCCGGCTGGCTCCACGTCGGCAACTGGACCGCCCTGACCACGACCCCGTATGGCCGGGCCCTGATGGTCAAACTCGGGTTGCTGGTCGTGATCCTCGCCCTGGCCAGCATCAACCTGCTGGTGATCACGCGGCATCTTGGCGCCCGTGTGCGCGACGATGCCGTGCCGGTCTGGACTCGCCGCCTGCGCTGGACGGTCACGGGCGAGCTGATCGTGATCGTCCTCCTGCTCGCGGCGGTCGGGCAGATGACGAGCCTCCAACCGGCCCGCGACGTGGTGGCCGAGGAATCGCGTCAGATCGCAATCGACTTCGACGAGGCGTCGCCATCGTCCACGTTGCTCCTGGCGCCGGGCGTGGCTGGACTCAATCATTTCCGGCTCGAAGTCGAC
>JACCYX010000114.1 GCA_013696265.1 Chloroflexia bacterium | reverse complement strand
GCCCTGAACCGGATCCTGGCGCACGGCGAGGGCGTTGCGGCGCACGGGCGCGCCGGCAGCCCCGGTGAGTTGCGAGGCATAGGCAATGGCGCCGCTGGCGGCCGCCACCTGGAGGAGGGTGCGGCGGCTCACGCGGGGACCGCTCAGGACACTCCAGTCGATCGTTTCACGATGCATCTTGCGACTCCGTTCGTTGCTGGTTCAACAGCCTTCGGGTAGCGGAAGGGTATTCGATTCGTTCGATTGGGGCAGTTTTCCACGAGGTTCGTGTTCTGTCAACAACGGACTCGCCGTCCAGCCGTCAGGCGGGTGCGTCACCCCGGCGCCGGGCGCCGGGGTGACCCAAGTGACAGGCAGCGAGTTGTGCGGGCGGTACGATCGGACCTGGAGCGTAGCGACTTGGGACGCATGATGAAAATTGCACCAAACGGAACGCAGCTGAGGTGTTGTGTAGGGGAGGGCTAGCAAGCCGCCAAGCCGTTCTCCGCAACGACATGTGGCTCGCGGGCCAGGACCTCATCGCCGAGGTGGCTTCAATGGCCCGTTAGCCCTCCCCTACGACATCGGTGGTTCGCGTCATATCCCGAACAATGTGCATCACCCGTTACGAGATCGGATATTCGGTTATACCAACACCACCGTTACAACACCCCGGCCACGCCCTACGCATGCTCCAGCGCGTGTTGCAGCAACTCGTAACGGGTGCGGTCGGATGCCTCCGCCGCCATCTCGCGCAACATCCCAATCAGGGTGTCGTCGCGGCTGACAACGATCTGGGTTGCGACGAGAGCGTAAAGGTCCATCATCCTGGTGCTTCTGAGGAATTCTTCAATCACACCGCGCCACTTGGCGCGGGCCGGGTGGGCAAGCAGCAAGTCGAACAGCCCGAGCAGGATTTGCTCGTCCTCGCTCTTCACATACTCCTTGATCAAGAGCGGCACGAGCGAGGCGGGCAGGTCGACGAGGTTGCGCAGCGCCTCGCTGGTGATTTCGGCGATCCCCGTACGCCAATCGGGAAGGTCGCCGGATGTGGGCGGAAAGGCCACGTAGCCGAAGAGCGGCGCCAGTTGTTGCTGATTGGCCAGCAACCGAACCGCGCTCAGGGCTGGTTCCCCGGAGTTGGAATTGAGGGGATCGCGCAGGAAACGCGCGGCGTAGTAGGTCGCGAGTTCGGGTTCGAGATCGGCGAGCGCGTTCAGGGCGGCGGCCCGCACCTCGGCGCAGACCTCATACAGCCCCACCGTCTGGTAGGAGAGCAGCGCCCGTTGCAGGATCGGCAGGTCGTCGTAATGGACGATTGGCTGCAGGGCGCGGATGATCGCGGCCCGCACGAAGCCGCCGGAATCGTGCCGTTCTGGCGCCTGCTCGCACCAGGCATATTTCTCGTGCAACACGGGCCGCAGGGCGGGATCGGCCTGGGCCCCGATCACGGCCAGGGCGGGGCGCAGCACCTCCAGGTCCTTCGACTTCTGGACATACGAGACGGCCAGTTCCGTCTGGGCGTCGGGGTCGCCAGCGAGCGCCTGGAGGGCATCGATTTGCGCTTTGGTGGACGCGAAGGGCGAGCGTTTGGCTTTCGAACCGCGGGTGGACATGCCTTCTCCTCTCTGGTCCGCCGGTGTAGGCTGGCACGGTCAGCATAGACGAGAACGGTTCGCGTTTCGTAGGGAAGAGCACCCGGTGACCGACGAAGGCAACCCGGAACTGAAGCGGGTCGAAACGATTTACGACCAGATTGCCCCGGAATGGGACGGTCGCCAAGGTCTGGTGGAACGGCTCCTGATGGGCCGGGCGATGCGGGAATCGCTGGCCGGCGTGCTCCACGGCGACGTGCTGGAGATCGGCACCGGCACAGGCCCAACGCTCGCGCTGCTGGCGGAAAACGCGCGCGTGACCTCGTTCACCGGCGTCGATCTCTCCCAGGGGATGCTCGACCAGGCGCAACGGAAATCCAGCGGTCTCCCGTTCCCGGTCGAGCTACGGCGCATGGAGGCCGGGCAACTGCATTTCCCCGACGCCGCGTTCGACGCCGTGACCGCCAGCCTGACGCTCTGCACCGTGCCCGATCCCGCCCTGGCGCTCCGGGAAATGGCCCGCATCTGCAAGCCGGACGGCCTGATCGCGGTGCTGGAGCACGTCCGCGCCCGGAATCCGATCCTGGCCGGGATACAGCGGATGCTCACCCCGCTCCAGGCGCGGATGCTCGGTTGCCACCTCGACCGCCCGACGGACAGGCTGGTGCGCGACCTCGGCTTCCGCGTCGAACTCGACACGACCCGGTTCTTCGGCATCTTCCACCTGATCGTCGCCAAACCGCCCGCCAGTCCCGTGCCCTCGTAACGCCTGATGCACATTGCAAGGCGATCCCAGCGTTGTCGCGCAGATACCGTAGGCGACCGGGGTCCGCCCCTACGTCGTCCGCGGTCACAACGCTGGGATCGCCTTGCAATGTGCATCAGGGCGTCTTGTGTCGGCCCAGAAATGCGCGACCGGAGCTTTGGGGACATCCTCCCACCGCAGATTGTCATTCCGACGAAGGAGGAATCTTGGTCCTGCCACAGAGCAAGTACGAAGATTCCTCCTTCGTCGGAATGACAAGGGGGCCTAGGACAGACTACTCAGCGAAGGAATCCAGGAGCCATTATCGCGGACCGTTGTCATTCATGACGGGCATGGGAATGGGGTGAATCCGCCCATCAACGGTTCTCACAAGCACCTTCGGCCCGGCGGACGTGATGATCAGTTCCGCAATGTCCTCCGTTTGCCCGGGCATGCCCTCAACCGCGTGCCAGGCCATTCCACCGTCGGCGGAACACATCAGCGCATCGTCGCCGAGAACGATTGTATGGTCATCACCCGAATCACCCGTTGCGCTCGCGATCATGTGGATCGTGCCGCCGGCGACGTCTCGATCGACCTGACGCCAGGTGCCGCCCGAGTTCGATGAAATCCAGAGGCCATGCGCTTCGGTTCCAGCCAGGATCCGATACCCGTCAGTACCCGCGGCCATGACGGCAAGGCTCAGGATGGTGTGGCGTTCACACGGAACGTCAACGGGATGCCAGGCCCGGCCCCGGTTCGTGCCGCGATAGACGCCCGAACTGGAGCCGGCAAAGAGCGTTTGGTCGCTGGAGAAGTTTGGCGACACCGCCATAGCCAACACAGACCTGTCGAAGAGACCGGAGTTCCAGGCGGTCCAGGTCTGCCCGCCATCCTCCGAGCGAAACACTCCATCCAGCATCGAGCCAAAGAAGGCGAGCCGATCGTTGGCAAAGTCCGGCGACAGGGCGAATGACGTCACCACTGGCTGGGGCAACGGCAAACGGGCAAATTGCCACGTCAGGCCTCGATCGGTCGATCGGCCGATCCCGCCCGGGATCGCCGTCAGCACGGTTCCGTCGTGGGCGAAGGCGGGCGAGACCGCGACGGCGGTCGTGAGCACCTGCTCCAGTTGGGCCATGCCGGCGAAGCAGGACGACCATGTCTCACCACGATCGACTGTCTTGAAAAGACCCTGGTCGCTCGCGGCGAAACATGTGCCGTCCGAACCAAACGCCGGGGAGGCGGCCAACGCGATCACCCGATTCTCGATTTCGGACGTCATCATGTTTCCTTCTACTCCGGCGATGTCGATACTTCGGTCGTACGGGTATGCACGATCACATCGATCGTCAGGGCGAGCGCCGCCCCCCTGACCGCCGTCCGGGCGGCGGTCGCCACGACGCGGGCGGGATCGACCAGGCCCATCGCGTGCATGTCACCAAAGCACCCCGCAATCACGTCATACCCGGTTGGCGCCCCGCGGCGCCTGATGCCGGCAATGACCGGAGCGGGTTCATATCCGCAATTGATGAGGAGGGCTTCGGCCGGCGCCCGCAGGGCATCGATCACGATCCGCAACGCCGCCTCTTCCATCTCGTCGCCAGACGATTTCAATCGTTCGCTCATGGCGTCCTGACCGTGTAGCAGGGCAACCCCACCGCCCGGCACAACGCCGTCGCGCAACGCAAGGCGCAGGGTTTGAGCCGCGCGGCCAGCCGCCGCCAGCCGGTTCTTCGCCTCCAGATCGGAGTTCGCGCCGATCCACAACGTGGCCGAGGTCCCCTGGAGCGTGCCAAGGCGTTGAAGCGAATCGCGCCTGGCATCCTTGTCACCGGCGCTCCGGTGCGATCCACGGAGGGTTTCGGTGTGGCGGCGAACGGCCTGGGGATCGCCCTGGCCACCTATCAGGCCAAACTGCTGGCGTGTCACCCAGGCGGTTCGTGCCTGCCCGAAATCGTTACTGAAAAAACGCCTGAGGGAGTCTCCAGCCTCCTTGAGGAAGGGACGCCCCCCGGTCAGGACGGCGAGATCGTCGATCGCTCCCCGTTGCCCGTGGACCGGGGTCTTGACCACGACGATCGGGAATCTCCCCGGAACGCTGTTTGCGTGAAGCAAGCCCGCAACGGCGGGCGACAACGATCGCGCGGCAATCAGGAGCCCCCCGACCGGTTTCGCCCGGACCGCCTCCAGAACACCGATCATTTCTCCGGGGTCGTCAGGGGCGAGATTGGTGATCAGGATGGCCGCGTCGTACATGTCGGTGCGCTGCCTGGCGGGATCACCAAACGTCGCCTCAGAAAGCAGCCC
>JACCYX010000108.1 GCA_013696265.1 Chloroflexia bacterium | reverse complement strand
ATCACGAAGACGTCACCCTGGTACCTGATGGGGGAACCGGCCAGCGCCGCTCGCTGACCAGGGAACCGGCCCCGACCCGTATTTCGGCCATCAAGCATTGCCCCATTCGCAAAGGAATCGACATTGGCTCCAAAGAACAAGGACAAATCGACGAAACGACAGCTCGTCACCGAGGCGCAGACCGCGGCAACCGAGGGCCGTTGGGAAGAATCACTCGCCATCAACGACCGCATCATCGAGCGGTTCCCGCGGGAGGCGGAAGCCCTCAACCGGAAGGGGCGCGCCCTCATCGAGCTTCGGCAACTGGGCTCGGCCCGCGATGCCTACGCCGAATCGCTGAAGGCCGATCCCGCCAATATGATCGCCAGGCGCAACCTCCAGCGGCTCGAAATGCTTTACAACCGCGCGGACGGCACGCTCGAGGGAGCGGTTACTGCGCCAGCCGTGCTGCCCAAGCCCAACACATTCATCGAGGAGATTGGCAAGACCTGGGTCGACGAACTCGCCAATCCGGCGGACCTTTCGCACCTCGCCGAGGTCTCGCCCGGCGAGCAACTCCAACTCTCGGTCGAGGACGGCAAGGTCTACCTGGTCAGCGATGACGGGCTTCGCCTCGGCGAGGTTGGCGCCCCAATCGGCCAGCGTCTGGTTGACCTGATGGACGGCGGCAATCGCTACGAGGCGTACGCCCTCGGGATTTCGAGCCAGAGCCTTCGCGTCATGATCCGCGAAACCTTCAAGGATCCCGCGCAGGCGACCAAACTCTCTTTCCCGGAGCAGGTGCGGAAGACCCAGGAGTTAATGCGCGAGCGTGAGTTGCTGTTCCAGCGCGAAGAAGGCGACTTCCTGTTCGGGGAAGATGAAGATGGTGAGGGGGAAGACGACGGCGTCAACGGCCAGGTCGAACCCGATCCTGACGATGACGAGCCGGAGGCGGACGCCAGCCAGTTCGTTGAAGAAGGCATCAACGTCGACGACGACGAAGAACGTGACGCGATGTAGCCGTTTTCGGCCGCCACGAAGCCTGATGAAGCCTGTTAGTGTGGGTTGCGGAGCACGGTTGATTGTGGGGATTGTGGCGGTTTGGTAGGGGAGGACACAAGGTCCAGCCCTACCGCCAGCTGCCTTCCGTGAATTATCGAGCCTAGCGCCCGATCCCGATCAGGAGCGCGATCATGACGACCGTCAGGATCCCAGCGGTCAACAATAGCCGCCGCAGGTCCTCGCGGATGAACACATATTCCTGGGCCTTGCTGATCGAAGGACCGGTAGCGGTGGTTACGCGCGCCGTCGGGGCATCCTTGCGTTGTTGATAGGGTCGGGTTCTACGCACAGACCGGGCGGGTCCGCTCGGTTGGGTCGGTATCGCCGGCCGGTCGCGGGGGTGCGCACCGGCTTCGATTGGACGTGAATCAGCGCTGACGCCCGCAACTGTCGCCCTGGCGGTCATTGGTTTGGCGTTCTTCCTGGACCGCGCCGTTTGCCCCGTTTTCCGTGCCATTGAGTTGCTCACCCATCACAGTGTGCCGGACATTCCCGGCCAGCCGACCATCGCTCAAGTATACCCGCGCCGTCCCAGGCACCAGCCGGCCGGTTCGCGGGTCCGTCGACGAGGCCGCGGCGGAGGTGTTCGTTCAGGGTCTGGTCAATCCGGCGGACAGTTGGTATACTCCATCGCCAGGAAGCAGCGACCGGTATCTCCCCGCGGTCCCACCATCAGGAGGGCATTGCGATGGACCAAGACATGGGACTCACATACGGCAAGCGGCACCGGACGAGCCTTGCTCGGCGGTGCTTTTTCGTTTCCGGCGATGGTGGGTCGAAGCGTCACGACACAGAAGGGAGGGCGAACGCTATCCCAGCCAGGGCGTGAACGTCGCGGGACGTTCCAGGCATGGTGTCGTCAGGATATTTGGGTCGCCAAAGGAGAACCGCCTCATGAACTCGGGAATGATCGGAAAAATCGACAAGGCACATCGTTACGCGCAGGAACCCGAACGCATGCGCGTGACCGGATTCAACGCTACATTCCATGGCTCGCACGACGAATACACCGTGTCGCTGGATGACCGGGGCTGGCACTGCTCCTGCCATACGTTCGCGGCGCACGTTCTCGAATCGTGTTCTCACGTCATGGCGGCTCAACTCATGCTTGGCCCGATGCTTTCCGAGGACGCCCGCTTCGCCACCTCCGACACCGCCGTTCCCGCATAAACCAGCCGCGACGAGGGCAGCCGACGGATCGCTGGCTGCCCTCGTCTTGTACGTTAGCGGTCAGGTATCCCGTTTTGTGCGCGTGGAGGAAACTGCACGAAGCGATTGACTGCCAGTTGAAAGACGACAGCCCCGCCGATCGTCACCTCGTGCAAGCCGCCCGCGTACCACTCGGCGTACTCCGCCGCCACCGGATCAAGTTGCACTTCAACCCGCGACCGGCACGATTGTTCGATGAGCCGATAACAGATGTTCAACTGATCGTCGGCCACGCCCATCATCACGGTCGTATTGCCGGTTCGAAGGAAGCCGCCGGTGCTGGAAATCCTGGTTGCCCGGAGGCCGGCCGATGTCACGGTGCGCAGGAGGCGATCGACATCATAGTCCTGAACGATAGCGATGATGAACTTCATGAGGAGCGCAATCTTTGTCCTGTGGCGCGCTGGTACGTACGTCCTGGTTAGGGTTATAGCATAGCCACCGCGCGGCTGGTTCCCGTACGGATGGCATCAACGAACGGGCAACACCAACGACCACGACCCGGAGGGAGGCTCCGGGTCGTGGTCGTTCCGTGATACGGAGTCCAGATCATCACGAGTCTCTCGGATTTTGGGACAACACCGTGACCATCGGGTAGTGGCAGAGTTCATCTCTGCCTTCAACCCAGGGTCGAGATGAACTCGACCGCTACCGGGATTCAGTGAGTGAGCAACCGGATTCGACATTCGAGCGGGCCCCTGAACCAGATCTCGATCAGTTTGCAGCCGCTGCCGTCATCGCGACACCGGTGGCAATCGCCAAAGCCTCCGCCTTGTCGGTTCGCTCCCAGGGCAGATCGAGATCGTTTCGCCCGAAGTGACCGTAGGCGGCGGTCTGCCGGTAGATCGGCCGCCGCAGGTCGAGTTGGTCGATGATCGCGCCGGGCCGGAGATCGAAGTGCTCCTTGATAGCCGCCTCGATCCGCTCGTCGCTGACCTTGCCCGTGCCAAAGGTCTCGACCATCACCGACACCGGATGGGCCTTGCCGATCGCGTACGAAATTTGCAGCTCGAACCTGTCTGCCAGCCCGGCGGCGACCACGTTCTTGGCGACGTACCGCGCGGCGTAGGCGGCCGAGCGATCAACCTTGGTCGCGTCCTTCCCCGAAAAGGCGCCCCCACCGTGGCGGGCCATGCCACCATAGGTATCGAC
>JACCYX010000049.1 GCA_013696265.1 Chloroflexia bacterium | reverse complement strand
CCCTGTACACACCATCGAGCAACCCGGCACACCCTTGCGGTTCCGGGGCCGGATGCGAGAATCGAGGCGTGTCCCGTGCAGGTGAGCCCCGGAGAAATCGTCATGACCGGCCAGCCGAAGATCAGGTTCGCGACCGACCTCTGCACCTTCTACGATCCCGCCTACTGGGGCGGCGAAGGCGGCTACGCCGGAATCGGCGACCTCTTCACCTGGGGCAAGTGGGACGAGCTGGCCTTCTGGACCCGGATACTCGACGCTGTTGCCGAGGCCGGGCTGGATGGCATCGAGATCACCTTCGATCCGGGCGACTGGACCAGCGCCCTGCGGGCCTACGGCACGGCGGAGACGTTCGCGAGCGAGGTCCGGGACCGTGGGCTGGAGGTCTGCTCCGGCTTCCTCTCCTCACGGGTTCCGGGCACGGACCGCAGACTTGATCTCGCCGATCTGGACGACCGTGCCGACTACGTCAACCTCGCGGAGCAATACGCCGAGTTCCTTGGCGCCTGTGACGCGCAGATCATGGTCACCGCGCTCGGCTTGCGGCGGACGAAACTCGAAGGGCCGCCCCTCTTCGTCGACCTCAAGCTGGCCGAATCGATCGCCGACACCCTGAACCGGATGGGCGCCGCCACCGCCCGGCACGGCGTCACCCTAGCGCTGCACTCCGAAGCCCTCACCGTCTTCCGCGACAGCCGCGACGCCGACCTCTTCATGCTGCTCACCGACCCGAATTACGTCGCCCTTTGCCCCGATACCGCGCAGTTCACGGTGGCGGGCTCGGACCCGCTCGACATCGTACGGCGGCACCGGGACCGCGTTGTACTCACCCACTGGAAGGACGCCGTCGGCCCCGCGCCGGAAGGCGTCACGATCGACGACAACATTTTCCAGACCCAGATCCAGTGGTTCGCGCCGGTTGGCAAAGGCGTGGTGGATTGGCCCGGTTGGGCACGACTGCTGCGGGAGCTGCGCTACACCGGCTGGGCGGTCTTCGAACTGGACGGGGCGGTCGACCCGGTCGCCGATCTCACGGCGATCCGCACCTACGTGCAATCTTCGCTGGGCCACCTGTTGGCGTAGGTCGTGCTAAGAGAACGTTGGCCTTTGGTGGAAGTGTCGAACTCGTAGGGTTGCCGAGCTTGTCTCGGCCCTGTCTCACAAGCCACCATTCAATCCTTATGAAACCGGTTACCGGACACCAACGACAACCTGACGTGAAGATGCGAGAATCCAGGTCATTGATCGATCGGCCGAAAGGATTCCCCACTCCCATGCCCACCGGAACCACACCTGACTTCTCAAATGTTCTCGCCACGATCGATGCCCAGCGGGACGAAACGCTCGCCGACCTCCTGCGCCTCATCGCCCAGCCCAGCATCAGCGCTCAGGACATCGGCGTGCGCGAATGCGCGGCGCTGGAGTTGGAACTGCTCCAGAAGGCCGGGCTTGAGCCACGACTGCTCGAAACGTCCGGGCACCCAATGGTCTACGCTGAATGGCTCAACGTTCCCGGCAAGCCGACAGTGCTCTTCTACGGCCACTACGACGTGCAACCGTCCGATCCGCTCGATCTCTGGTACTCGCCGCCGTTCGAACCGGAAATCCGCGATGGCCGCATCTACGGACGCGGCGTGGCCGACAACAAGGCCCAGCACTTCAGCCACATCGCGGCGATCCGCGCCTGGCTCACCGCCACCGGATCGCTGCCGGTCAACGTCAAGGTGCTGCTCGAAGGCGAGGAAGAGGTCGGCAGCCCACACCTCGACGAAGCCGTCGCTCATTACAGCGACCTGCTCACCGCCGACCTCGTCTACACGTCGGACGGTCCAGTTACCGATGTCCGCTACCCGGAAATCTCGTTCGGGGTCCGTGGCCTGCTTTACATCGAACTCCGTGCAACCGGTCCGAACCGCGATCTCCACTCCGGGCACTGGGGCGGGGTCTCCCCCAACCCGATTTGGACCATGGTGCGGGCGTTGAACACGATGCTCGACGACCAGAACCGGATTCTGGTCGATGGCTTTTATGACAACGTGAAGGAACCGACGCCCGGCGCCCGCGCCGCGATGGACGCGCTCCCGTTCGATGTCAGCGAGGCGATCGGCCGGATCGGGCTGACCGAAATGGCGCCGCCCGCCGATTTGCCCTACGCCGACCGGATCATGGCCCAGCCAACTCTCAACATCGCCGGGTTCACCGGCGGCTACGGCGGTCCCGGCAGCAAGACGATTATTCCCAGCAAGGCGACGGTCAAGATCGACATGCGGCTGGTGCCGGACCAGCACCCGGACGAAATCTGGGAAAAGGTGTCGGTCCATATCGCCAAGCACGCACCCGATGTGGAAATCGTACGGCTCGACGGCGGCATGGTGCCGTCGTACACGCCGGTCGAGCACCCGCTGGCCGAGGTCGTGCGGGACGCGATCGAGGTTGGCTTCGGCGCCCGCCCGATCGACATCCCGCTCGTTGGTGGCAGCCTTCCCGACGCCGCCTGGACGAAGACGCTCGGCCTGCCGTCGTTCCTCGTCTCCTACGGCGACCCGGCCCAGGCCAACCACTCCCCGAACGAGAGCTACGCGGTCGACCGGATCCGGAAGGGCGTCGTCACCAGCGCCGCCTTGCTCGACGGACTGGCCCGAACGTAGCGGCTACGAGGCAACGTCCAATTCGGCCCGAACGCTGGTGATCTGAACATGCCCGGCCAACGCGTCCAAATCTCGATTGATGTCCACGAGCGATCCGCCGAGGTCGATGGTGAGTTCCTGAATGGACATCGTTGCGCCACGTATGTGCATTGTGCTCGCGATGTCCACCAGATGCCGGGGATAGATCAACATCCCATTGCCGACTTCCAGCGCCGTGCAGTAGGAGACGAGTTGATACAGGTCGTGGTTTTTGTGCTGGTCCGTTTCGAGGCGCTTGTACTTGCAGTCGGCTGCCAGAACATGCGCGCCGCCGTTTGACACAACGAGATCCGGCCGCATCTGCACCTGTTCATCCACATCCAGGGTCACGTTGAGTTGATCCCGGAGACTCAGAGGGTAGACCAGCCGCTCCCTCAGCGCACGGGTGATGAACCGCTCGAAGAGGACGTTCATGTCGAGCAGGAAGCCGTCGAACGCGACTTTGCCCGCCTCTTCGCTGAGCGACGCGCCCTCAAGGAACAACTGGCAGAGTCGGTGAATTGGCTGGTAATCGACGGACTGCCGGTTGTAGGTGAACCGGTCGACATCGACTGCCCGGAACGACACCCGTTCGATCTCGTCGAGCTGGCTGTCCAGCGCGAGCAACCGGCCAGTGAGCTTCCGAGACA
>JACCYX010000029.1 GCA_013696265.1 Chloroflexia bacterium | reverse complement strand
ATGCTTCCCGGACATGACAATGGGACGATTGTTTGGGCGGAATCCGCCTTTAGGAGAGTTGCATGGATTTCGGGATTGTCGTTGCCCTGATCATGATTGCCGCGGGTGTGTTTCGCCTGGTCCTTACACGGACTGGCAAGGTCCCGGTGGTCTTCGGGTATCAGCGGTACGTACCCTTTGTCTTCATGGGGGTGGGTGCCCTGCTCCTCATCATCGCCCTGGTCGATTGATACGGAACGAACCTGAATAACCGGCGCGCCGAATGGGGAGACACGATGAGCGAGCACCAGGAGCAGACGCGGATCGTGCGGGACAGCATGGGCGAGATGCGGGTGCCCAACGGCGCCATGTACGGGGCGTCGACCGGCCGCGGGGTCGAAAACTTCCCGATCAGCGGGATCCGGTTCTCACGCCCCTTCCTGCGGGCGCTGGGACTCATCAAGGCATCGACCGCCAGGGTCAACACCGACCTCGGGCTGCTCGATCCCGCCGTCTCCGCCAGCATCCAGGCGGCGGCCAATGAAGTCGCCGAGGGACGATGGGATGAGGAGTTCCCGCTCGACATCTTCCAGACCGGTTCCGGCACCTCGACCAACACCAACGCCAACGAAGTGATCGCGACCCGCGCCGCCCAAATCGATCCCGCCGCCGCGGCGGCGCATCCCAACGACCATGTGAACATGGGGCAGAGCAGCAACGACACGATTCCGACGGCGATCCACGTTTCGGCCTACCTGGAGATCGAAGAGGCGCTCCTCCCCGCGATGCGGCACCTGGAACACACGCTCCGGGTTCGCGCCGAGGAGTTGCATGGGGTCGTCAAGACCGGGCGCACGCACCTGATGGACGCGACCCCGGTCCGTCTCGGCGATGAAGTCGGCGGCTGGGCGGCCCAGATCCGGAATGCCCGGCTGAGGATCGAATCCAGCTTGCCCCGGCTGGCCAAGCTCGCTCAGGGCGGTACGGCGGTCGGCTCCGGGCTCAACGCCCATCCCGAGTTCGGGGTGCGCGTCGCGGCCGAGCTTTCGGCCCGAACCGGACTCCCTTTCGTCGAAACCGACAACCACTTCGAAGCCCAGGCGAGCCAGGACACCGCCGTCGAAATCAGTGGCCAACTGAAAGCCTTCGCCGTGGCCATGATCAAGATTTCGAACGACCTGCGGCACATGAACAGCGGCCCGATCGCTGGGCTCGGGGAGATCGTGCTCCCGGCGCTCCAGCCAGGCTCGTCGATCATGCCCGGCAAGATCAACCCGGTGATCCCGGAGGCGACGATGATGGTTTGCGCCCAGGTCATCGGCAACGATGCCACGATCGCGATCGGCGCCCAGCACGGCAACTTCGAACTGAACGTGATGCTGCCCGTGATCGCTCACAACCTGCTGCAATCGATCGGCCTGCTGGCAAGCGTCACCAATGTCCTCGCCGACAAGGCGGTGGCCGGATTCGTCGCCAATGTGGACCACATCAACGACCTGGTCGACCGCAACCCGATTATGGTCACGGCACTGAACCCGATCATTGGCTACGACGCCGCCGCGGCGATCGCCAAGCAGGCGTACGCGGAGGGCCGTCGGGTGAAGGAGGTTGCGGCCGAACGCACCGACCTTTCGGCAGCGGACCTCGATCGCATCCTCGATCCAACCGAGCTGGCGGAACCCGGCATCAAGGGCGCGACCTCGGGCGGTTGACGGCCTTGGCCGCATCTACCGCCCGGGCAGACCCAGGCGCATCCGGCGCTTGACATTCTCCACAGTCGAAACCGAACCGGGGCTGGACACCGTACCCGGCGGCTCGGGTTGATCGGGCACGGCCAGCGGCAGCCAGACGGTGAACACCGTGCCCTTGCCGGCGGCGGTGTCCACGTCGATCCAGCCGAGGTGGCCGCGCACGATCGTCAGGGCAATCGAGAGGCCCAGGCCCGTACCGCCCGACGCCCGCGACCGGGCGTTCTCGGCCCGATAGAACCGCTCGAATAGATGGGGTACGTGTTCGGCGCCGATCCCGCATCCCGTGTCGCTGACGCGAATGGAGGCGCACCATTCGCGTTCGATGGGATCGAAGCCGCGGCCGACCTTTAAATCGACCGTGCCGGCGAGCGGCGTGTGCCGGATGGCATTGTCCATCAGGATGATCATGACCTGGACGAGCCGGTCGCCGTCGCCTTGCAGGGTGACAGGTTCGTCAATGGTGAAGGTCAACTCCTGGCCGGTGGCGAGATGGCTGGCCGTGCGAAAGGCTTCCCTGGCGAGCACGTCGAGCGAGACGGGCTGCAGCTTGAGGATGTCGGCCTGGCTAGCGGCATCGGTCCGGGCCAGCACCAGCATGTCATCGATCAGGCGGCTCATCCGCCCGCTTTCCAACTGGACGACGCCCAGCTCCTCGATCAGGTCCGCTTTTTCGATCGCCGCCCTATCGGACCGGAGCTGGCGCAGCAGGACATCAACATGACCGCGCACCGAGGTGAGCGGCGTCCGCAGCTCGTGCGATGCATCGCCCACGAACCGCCGCTGGGTATTGAATGCCTCTTCGATGCGGTCGAGCATCCGGTTGAAGGTGTGGGCGAGCCGGCTCAGTTCGTCGCCGGTGTCCGGCACCTCGAGCCGGCGGGAAAGCGACACCGTGCCGTCCCGGTTCCCAATCGAGTCCGCCGTTTGAGTAATGCGTTCGACCGGGGCCAGGGCGCGGCCCGCCATCAGCCATCCACCCCAGACGGCCAGGGCAACGCCCACGACCCCAAATAGGCGAAGTATCTGGTCGACAACCTGGATGATGTTGGCCCGCGAACCGATGGGTTCGCCGACGACGATCCAGCCCGCCGTGGGTCCTGGTATGCCCGGTACCGATTCCGCCTGGAACGGCGCGACGAGCACCATTGACTCAACGCCGCCGACCTGGAAGGATTTGAAGGTATTGCGGTCGACCTCGAAGACATCGTCGTCGCCAAGGGCGTCCTCCAGGTCATCGGGGATGGTGGAGAGCCCGCCGGGAGAATCGACTTCCACCACCACCCGCCGGTTGTCGAACACCGAGTACCAGAGACCTGAGATCAAAGTCGAGTCGAAACTGGGTGGGGTGACCGCGTAGTAGGGCCCCAGGTCCGGAGGGTCCCGCGGGCTGGTCAGGCGAGCGACTACGCTGATGTTGTCCTCGAGTTCCACCACGGCGTTGCCGAGGCGGCTCTGGGCATCGTTGCTGAGCGCCCGCACGAGCAGCGTATGCAGCGAGACCGAGAGGGCGACAATAACGAGGATGAGGGCGGCGGCGTACCACGCGGTGAGCCGGAAGCGGATCGACTTGTAGTACGGAGCTTCGAACTCCTGGACAGTGAAGCGGCTCTTCTTCTGGACGCCAGGAACCGTCTCAACCTGCTCTTTCGCGGAAGGGACACGGTGGGATTCATCGAGCGGCCGCTGTTCCAGGCGCCCAGCCATCAGGTGCTCCGGAGCACGTAACCGATGCCGCGCACGGTTTGGATCACGCGTGGCAGGTCATCGATCTCCAGCGAGCGCCGGACATTGCCGATGACCACCTCCAGGACGTTGGATTCCCCGTAGAAGTCCTCCCCCCAGACCCGCTGCATGAGCGTCGACCGGGTCAGCACCTGGTTGGGGTGGCGCAGGAACATCGCCAGCAGGTCGAACTCGCGCGCGGTCAACTCGATCTCCTGTCCGGCGCGCGTCACGCTCCGGCTGGAGAGATCCATCGCCAAGTTCTGGTACGACAACACCTCGGCCGGTTTGCGATCGGTTTCCGGCTTGACGCGCCGGAGCAAGGCGCGGACGCGGGCCAGCAGTTCGTCGAAGTCGAACGGCTTGACGAGGTAGTCATCGGCCCCGACTTCCAGGCCGGCCACCCGGTCCACGATCGCGTCCCTGGCGGTGAGCATCAGGATCGGAACCCGCGGCAGGTCGTCCGCCTCCTCGGCGGCGCGGGCACGCCGCGTCACTTCGATACCGTCGACTTCCGGCAACATCAGGTCGAGGACGACCAGGTCGGGGGGGCGATCGCGCATCGCCTCAAGCGCGGCCCGGCCTGACTCGGCGACTTCGACATCGTAGCCTTCGAAGATCAGTCCCCGGCGCACGAAGCCTGAAATCGACGGTTCGTCTTCAACGACCAGCAATCGAGCGGTTGCCGTGCGGTCTTTGGGGTTGGGCATGGTTGTGGGGTTGGACGTAAACATGATTCACCACCCATGGTTTCCAGACGCGGGCACGATTCGGTTGAGCCGGGACGTGAGCCGATGCTGAATTCTCTTGAAAACCCGTCCCAGATTCACCAATAGTATCGCACCGCTGTTTCGCGGACACTCGCCGGTCCCGGCTTTGGCCGCCCGCAATCCACCACCAGGCAACCGGGAATCCGTTCCCGGCTGGTGCTACGCCTTCATCATACCGATACGTCGTGCCTTCACGCCGTCAGGGTAGGATGGCCGGCTGAAGCGGGGCTGAGTCAATCCTGAAGGGTTCCTTAAAACCAGTTTCAGGCCGCGTGCCTTGCGGCGACGGCGGCCTGAGACGGCTTGGGGGGAGGGAAGGAAAGAGGAAGAGCCGCGGATTCTGCCGGGGCAGGATGTCACTCGCCCTTTCCACCTTCAATACTGAAGGACTCGCCTGATGCGGGTCTGACGCATCCCTGAAGATGTCGTGAAAAAGCTGGGCCGGCAATCCGGCGACAGGTCAGATGCCCTCCGGCCGGGCGCCGAGCGTGACCTCGACTTCGACATGCGTGCCGTCCCGCTGCACCCCGATCGACACGGTGTCATCCGGCTCTTGCTCGAGCAGGAGGCGCATGACGCTGGTGTCGTCATCGACAGCGGCTCCGTCGATGCTGGCGATGACATCGCCGGCCACGATACCCGCCCCATCGGCGGGACCACCGGGCTCGACCCCGAGCACGACCGTTCCCTCGTCGGTCAACTGGGTTTGAACGCCGAGGTAGGGAACGGCGATCGACCCGTTGTTGGCAATGATCGATTCGGCGATCTCCGCCACGGTGTTGCCGTCGATCGCGAAGTTGAGACCAGAGACGGCCGGACCGTTCGCCGCCGCCGTTTCCACCTTGGCGACGTTCATCCCGATCACTTCACCCCGCATGTTCAGCAAGGGTCCGCCGGAATTGCCCGGCGAAATCTCGGCGTCGTGCTGGATCAGGTTGTCGAGCGAGATCCCGTTCCCGACCTCGAGCGAGCGGTCGAGACCGCCGATGTGGCCGTCGGAAACCGAATTGGTGAATTCGCCAAGCGGACTGCCGATCGCGACCACTTCATCGCCGGGACGAAGCGCCGCCGAATCGCCGATCACCGCCACACCGGGGACCGTTGCGCCATCGTCCAGGACGAGCTTCAGGATCGCGATGTCCTGGAACACGTCGGTTCCGATCAACTCGGCCTCGACCTGGGTTCCGTCGTGATATTGAACAACGAACGAATCGGCGCCGCCAACGACATGGGCGTTGGTGACGACATAGCCGTCCTCACTGAAGATCCATCCCGAACCCGCACCCAGCGGCGCCGGCTCACCTGACGGCCACTCCTCCGGCGATTCCTGAGCCGGTACCAATTCCGGGAATTCGCCGTTGAACCCGCCGCCTTCCACGAACGTGTAAACCGTGACGACCGCGTTGTTCGCGGTCTCGGCCACGTCGGCGACGGAGAGCGCGAGACCGGTAGCGGTTTCCTGGTTCGCGGACTGGGAGACGAGCGAAACCGTGTAGGGTGGCTGGCCGGTGGCGATGCCGGCATCGGCATCGGAGAAGTAGAACGTCCCGAATGCCACCGCCAACACCACCGCCATCGCGGCCAGGTATGCAATCCCACTCCGCTTGAGCGTCGCCATGACGCCGGATGGGTCCGATGAAGGGTGATGATTTGCCATTTGTCACTCCACGAAGAGGGTTCACCAGAACGGTTGCGGCCGAATGCCGTCGCCGAAGGCAAGTGTGGCGGGAGTGACTGAAAGGGCGGTGAACCGGACGTGAAGATTCACTGATGAGGTCAGGCGCTGGCATCGTCGGCCAGGAGGTCTTCGCCGGTGATCGCGATGAGCTGGGCGAGGATCGCCGACACTTGGTCGCCCGAATCCTCCAGCACCGCGACGATCGCGTCGTCGAGCAGGATGTTGGCGTGGCGAAGCCCAGCCAGGTGCTGACCGTCGAGGGCGGCGTCGAGGGCGGCCCGCCGTTCGCTCAGCGTGGACGGTTCCTCGTCGAGGGCAATGAAGCCCGCCGCCACCGGCCAGCCTTCCAGCCTCAACGTCCACTCATCGGCCTGGACCTCGAAGGCGGAACCAGCGTCGAGGACGACCAGGTCGACATCGCCCGATTCTAGCTGCGGGGCGAACGCCGCCCTGAGGATGACGGACAATGGATGCTCAGGGGCGTCAAGCGTGGGCATCGTGGACTGCCTCCGGGACGACCCCGGTCCAGCGCGGAATGACGGCCTCGATCAGCGCCATCGAGGAGGCGATCGAACGGCGCCCCAGCTGCCCGGCGCCGGGATTCAGGCCGGCCAGGCTGACGACCCCGACCTTGCCGGTGTCCAGGACGACCGTGATCAGGTCAGCCGCCTGCCGGATGGTCAGGCCGGCCGGCTCCGGCGTCACCGAACTCGGCACCAGCGAGGGATCGAGCACATCGAGGTCGACATGGAGGCACAGGATGTCGCACGTCGCCGCGAGCCGGGTGACGGCCTGGAGATGGGCGCCGCCGGAGATCGCGTCCCGCGCGTGGACCACGCGCACGTCCGTCGATTGCAGGAGGGTCGCCTCCCGTTCGTCGAGATCGCGCACGCCGGAGATGACGATCCGGTCGGTCGGCATCGGCGCGGCCAGGCCAGCCGCGCCGCGCCAGAGCGGCCCCGCCAGTCCCGCCAGGATCGCCACCGGCATCCCGGCAAGGATCCCACTGTAGGATGTTTCCGGCGTGTTGAAGTCGCCGTGGGCGTCGAGCCAAACCAGGCCAATCCGGGCCCCCGCGCCGTGCGCCCGCTGCAGGCCGGAGACGACCCCGACGGTGGCCGTGTCGTCGCCCGCCAGCACCAGCACCCCGGCACCGTCCGCGCGCGCCGCGGCTACCAGGGCGGCGGTGTGGGCGCCCAGACGGCCGACGTTGATCGCGATCGACCCGGCGGTGCGTTCCTCATCCGGCAGCGTGGAGACGTGCGGTCCCCGAGTCTCGAACCCCAGGTCGGTGATCTTGGCGATCAGTCCAGCTTCGATCAAGGCTTCCGGGCCGCAGCCGGAGCCATCTTCCCGTTCGTCATAGCGATAAGGAACGGTCACGACATCGATGCGCACAGGCCCAGACCCTCCCTCTTCGCGAATCGCTCAATGGCGCGGGACAGTCGCGCGTGGGCCACGACAACCGGCGTAATCGAAGACGCGCCAGCGGTCGCGACGCATTAGCCGCACGACGATTGTCACCACCTTCACATTCTACGGTGACGGGCTGATTTCCGCACGGTGAGCGTGGCCCGCGCGGTATACAATGGGTGCGCCGATCGTACCCGTCACCTGACGGGTGACGATCCAGCCCAATGCCTACCGCTTCGGCGTCGAGGAGTGCTCGTGGCCGCTCGTCCCAACCAACGTTCCGCGCCGGGTCCGGGCCCCGCCGCCAATCGCACCCAGGACAACCTCTACGAGCTGCTGAGCGTGCCCTACACCGCCAGTCCGGCCGAGATCACGAAGTCGTACCGGGAGGCGATGAAGCGGTTCCATCCCGACCGCGTACGTCCCGAACACCGGCAAGCCGCCGAGGACCTTTCCAAGGACCTCAATCGCGCCTACCGGACACTGTCCAACCCGACCGAGCGGCTGGCCTACGACCGCTCGATCCGGGCCCAGGTGGTCCAGGACCAGGTCTTCCGGCGCTACACGGGGGAGTTCGGCGGACCGAGAGCGGGGCGGCCGGACCTTCACGCCACGCATCTCAAGCGCGAGTTGACGGACGCCGAGCGGCGCGATCACCGCCGGGGCGAGCGGTCCGCGTTCGTCAGCCTCTTCTCCGTGTTCCTGGTCGTGACCCTGGGCGGGATCGGGCTGATCCTTGTGGGCGGCCTGCTTTCGTTTCTCTTCCAGCAACTGTTTTCGTAGCGGATTCGAGCCGCGCGCGGCGGACTTCGCTCGTCTTGCGCTGGTTCCATTCCGATTCCGGCGCCAGGATCTGGGTCAGGTTTTCCAGCGACATCAGGAGCGACTTCAGGCCGCTGCGCAGGACCGGTTGCGATTCGTGCCCGATCATGCGGTCGTCCACGAATGCCAGCTGCAGGAGCCAGCCGACCCGCGGCACCAGGTCCAGCGCGGCCACGACCGGCAGGAGGCGGCGCTCCATAGGGGAGAGCGGAGCCACTTCGGTGTAGGCGCCAAGGATGGTTTCGGCCAGCGCACCGGACCACCCCGAGGTGTGGATCGCGAGGTGCGCGAGATCGATCAACGGCGATCCCACGGCGACGTTGGACCAGCCAACCACGCCGGTCAGCGTCCGGGTCGCGCCGTTGCCGTCGATCAGCAGGTTCGCCGGCCAGACATCGCCGTGAATGATCGCCGTATCCACACCGGTGGCGCTCGATTGCTCCAGGTACTCGGACGCCACCGGCAGGATGCGGTTGCCGCACCGGAGCCAGCGCCTGATCTCCGGGGAGTTTGCCGCCCGATCGCCGACTTCGCGCCGTTGCTCGGTCCAGGTCGCGCGGCTTTCGTGCCAGAGGCGGGCGAGCGGCGACGATCCCGTACCCGACTCGTGGGCCAGGGCCGCGGTGGCGACGTGGAACCGTCCAATCGTCCGCACCGCCTCCAGGACAATCGCTTCAGCCGGTGCCGAAGCTGGCAGTGGCACGTCGACCACGTCGCCGTCCGGTGTGCGGAAGTCGCCGTAGCGCGCGAGGGGACGGCCCGGCAGCCATGAGGCCGCCGATACGATCCGGTCGCCGGTCCGCAGTGCCCAGGTCTCGGCCTCGCCCCGCACCGTCCGCGGAACTGGCAACTTGTCGCCGGATGCTGGTCCGGCCAGGCGCAGGGCGCGAGCCGCCAGCTCGACCCGTTCGACCGGGATTCCGGCCGCCCATTCGCGCAGCACGAAGTCGGCCCCGCCCGCTGTCACCCGCAGGAGGTGTGGCGCCGAACCGACTGGCTCGGTGTGCTCGATCCGCTCGAAGAAACGCGCCGCCGCCGCCATCAGGTTGTCGAACGTCCGCGAGTCGCCCCGCGGATCGTCAGGCTTTTCGGGCGACATAACCGGGTCCGTTCAGGCGCATGCCGGGTGAGGCGTTGGTGTGGACGACATCCCGGACAACGGCGGTACCGTTGACGAAGACATCGCGGATGCCTTCCGACAGGTGATGGGGATCAGTGTACGTCGCCCGGTCGATCACCGTCTCCGGATCGAAGATCACGACATCCGCGTACATGCCCTCGCGCAGCAGTCCCCGGTCGCGCAGCCCGAGCCGGTCGGCGACCGCTGAAC
>JACCYX010000021.1 GCA_013696265.1 Chloroflexia bacterium | reverse complement strand
CCACCACGCCGCTCGACGGCACGGCCGGTCCCGACCTTGGGGTCGAAGGGGCCACCTTCACGCAGGTCGTGGTGCTCAACGACGACCTGGGCGTCTTTTGCGCGGGCCTGGCGGGGGGAGGTCTCCGGAGCGAGGAAGACAGCGCGCTTGCCGCCAATGCCCTGGCGGGTGGGCGCCTGGTGACCGGAAACCTGCGCACCAGCTCGGCGGGCACGCTGGTCATCACCTACGCGATGCCGGTTCCTCCGGAGGAGGACGCTGGTGAAGACGATCGAGCGGAACGGGTGATCGTCGCCACGCTCGAGGTCTTCGCCCTGAACCGTTTCGCGGTCGAAGCCAACCTCCCGCGCGATTCGTTGATCGTCATCTTCAATGAAGATGGTGTGCTCGAACAGCGCTACCCCTCGCGCGGCGATGTCCAGACCGGCGATTCCCTGGTGGGCACGCCGGTGGTGGATGACACGATCGATCTCCCGGAGCCGGAGGATGCCGGAGAAGAGCTGGACGAGGAGATCGACGGCGAGGAGTTCGTGTTCGGGATCGACGAGTTCTGGAGGCCCGGCCCGGAAGGGGGCCTGTCGCTCTCCCACGCGATGGTCGGATTCCCAGAATCCGTGGTGGTGCAGCGCGCCGACGACAAGTTCAACGAGAACCTCGGCAAGCTGGGGATCGCGGCGATCGTCGCCCTCGTCGCCGCCTGGGTCGGCGCCGATCTTTTCCTCGGCCGCGACGCCGAAACCCGCAAGGGCCAGGTTCGCGATTTCTACCACGCCTTTTCGACTGGCGCGGTGGACGAACTCGACCAGATCATCGGGCCCGGCTACGTCGATCGGTCGCTGGGCGCCGGCCAGGCGGGCGGTGTCGATGGGCTCCGGCAGAACATCGCGGCGTTCCGAACCGCCTTTCCCCAGGGCCAGATCATCGTTCGCGAACTCATCGCCGAGCACGACAAGGTCGTCGCCCGGGTCACGCTCTCCGGCACCCATGTCGCCGACTATTTCGACGTGGCGCCGTCCGGCAAGCATGTCGTGGCCGATGGCGTCGAGACTTTTCGCTTCCTGCACGGGATGGTGGTCGAGAGTTGGAGCATGTTCGGGGAGTTGCGGCAGCGCGACAAATCGCTGGAGGCGCCAGCGCCGGCGCCCACCGACACTCCCGGCCTGGTGAGCCGGTTGTTCCGGCGCAAGCAGCGCGCGTCGAGGGCGAAATCATGATCACGCTCCGCGGCGCGACCACGGGCCGCATCCCCCGCTACACCGAGGCGCCAAAGCGATCGGCGCCGGCTGCCCGAGGCACCAGGCTCGCAAGTGTCGAGGATGCGGCGCGAGCGCCGTTCTGGACCCTGCCCTGGCGGGTCGTGCGCTGGATGTATCGCGGTTACACCTCGATGAACGCTAGCGACATGGCCGCCGCGGTGGCGTTCAACACGCTGATTGCCCTCGTCCCGATGCTGCTCTTGCTGGCGGCCACGGCCGGTTTGTTCCTCCAGAACGACGATGTGCTGGTCCAAACCCGGATCGCGATCGACCGGATCGTGCCGGGGCAGACCGCCGACGACGCGTTTACCGCCGCCCTCACCGCGCGCGGCAACACGGGCTGGATCGGGGTGATCAGCTTCGTCGGCCTGGCCTGGGTCGGCACCGGCTTCGTCAGTTGCCTCGCCCGCAGCATGAACCGGATCTACGGCGCCCGGAGCAGCGGCTACATTAATGAAAAGCAGCGCGGATTCTTCGTTCTGATGATCTTTTCGTTGCTCTTCATGGTGTCGTCGGTGGCCTCGATCCTGCCGACGTTCTTCATCAGGCAGGAGTTGCCGGCCGTCTTCGAACGCTGGCTGGTTGCCAGCGGCCAGTTCCAGTTGATCGGCTACGGCATCGGCCTGGGCACCTCGCTGCTGCTCTTCCTGACGCTCTACCGGGTCATCCCCAACGCGGGCCAGCGGCTGGCCGATGTCTGGCCGGGAACGGTCGGCAGCGCCCTGCTGTTCATGGCGATTACCCAGGTTTTTCCGATCTACATCCGCATCATCGGCGGGGGGAACCGCTACGG
>JACCYX010000016.1 GCA_013696265.1 Chloroflexia bacterium | reverse complement strand
ACGACGCCTCATTCGCCTTTCTCGGACTCTACATTTGTCGTCCGGACCTGCGCGGCCAGGGGTACGGCCTGCGGGTCTGGCAGGCGGCGTTGGAGAGCGCCGGAGCGCGAACCATTGCCCTCGATGGCGTGCCGGCGCAGCAAGAGAACTACGTCCGATCCGGATTCACGCTCGCCTGGCGCAACACCCGCTACCAGGTCGAGGGCGGAACAGACGACGATGTGCCGGGCCTCATCGATCTGGACAGCATTCCATTCACCGACATCACCCTGTATGATGCCGACGTGTTCGAGGCCGATCGCCGCACGTTCCTCCGATTCTGGCTCGCCCAGCCGGGCGGGCGCCGGCTGGGCGTCGTGCGGGACGGACGGCTCGCCGGTTGGGGCCTGTTGCGGCCTTGCGCCGAAGGTTCCAAGATTGGGCCGCTGATGGCCGACGACCGCCAGGTTGCCGAACAACTCCTCGACGGGTTGTGCGCCGCCGGTTCCGGGCAACCGGTGTTCATCGACGTGCCGGAAACGAATCCCGAGGCCATGCGCCTGGTGCGGGCACGGGGCATGACGCCCTGCTTCGAGACGGCCCGGATGAACCGGGGAGTGCCGCCGCCGATCGACATTGGCAAGATCTGGGGTTTAACAACGTTCGAACTCGGCTAGCCCAGCCGCGATTCCGATTCTTTGATGACGATCAGGATACAACGATGACCTATGTCCCGAACGACCGGCGATACGACACCATGAAATACCGGAGGACGGGCCGGAGCGGTCTCCTGCTCCCCGAAATCTCGCTCGGGCTGTGGCAGAACTTCGGCGATGCGCGCTCCCCGGACTCGCAGCGGGCGACGCTTCGCAAGGCGTTCGACCTCGGCGTCACCCACTTCGATCTGGCCAACAACTACGGCCCGCCCTACGGGTCGGCCGAATTGAACTTCGGCAGAATCTTCGCGGATGATTTCCGCCCGTTCCGTGACGAGCTGATCATCTCGACCAAGGCGGGCTACGACATGTGGCCGGGACCGTACGGCGATCACGGATCGCGCAAGTACCTCCTCGCCTCGCTCGACGCCAGCCTGGGCCGGATGGGTCTCAATTATGTCGACATCTTCTATCACCACCGGCCCGATCTCGAGACCCCGATCGAGGAAACGGCGGGTGCGCTGGCCTCGGCCGTCACCAGCGGCAAGGCGCTCTACGCCGGCGTCTCCAACTACACGCCGGAACAAACGCAGGCGATGGCGGACGCCCTGGCCGTCCACAACATCCACCTCCTGATCCAACAGCCCAGCTACAACATGTTCAACCGCACGATCGAGCGCGGCCTCTTCCCGGTGCTCGACAAGGAAGGCATCGGCGCGGTCGTCTTCGTGCCGCTGGCCCAGGGGTTGCTGACCGACCGCTACCTCGCGGGCGCGATTCCGGCGGGGTCAAGGGCCGCGACCAGCGCCACCCTCTCCTCGGACCGTATCACGGATGCCTACCTCGAACGGGCGCGGGCGCTCAACGAGATCGCCCGGAATCGCGGCCAGACGCTGGCCCAGCTGGCCCTGACCTGGATCCTGCGCCAGCCGCACATCACCTCGGCCCTGATCGGCGCGTCGAGCTCGGAACAACTGGAGCAGAACGTCGCCGCCCTGGACTTCCCGGCCCTGACGGCTGACGAACTCGCCGAGATCGAGCCCTACGCGACGGACCTACCGTAGCGAGATCGGTGCCGAGTCCACCGCAGATTGTCATTCCGAGCTTGCGAGGAATCTCTGCGCGAAGCGCTTCGGCCGCAGGCCGACTTGGAGTTCGCAAACACGGAGCGCCGACTTCGTCGTCGAGCGCTTCGCGCAGGGATGTCTCGCTGGCGCTCGAGCTGACGAATAAGTAGGCGGACACAAAGTGGCCCCGCTGGATACGCAGCCCTACCAGACGATGATGTTTGCGGTGTGGCGGCACTGGCTCGTTGACGCCTCAACGAGGAGTCCACGAGGTCCAGCCGAACCGGAGCGAACCGAAGCGGAGAGCCAGCCCGACCGCGAACCCCAGCAGCACCATGACTCCGCGCGTCGCGCCGCCCGCCTCGGCGAGGACCATCGCCAGGCTGGCGCCCAGGGCGGCGAACGCATAGAGTTCGCCGCGCCGGAAGATCATCGACGTGTCCCCGGTGAGCACGTCGCGAATCACCCCGCCCCCAACCGCCGTAATCACTCCCAGCAGGACGGTCGACCACGCGCCGAAGTCATAGTTAATCGTTCGCAGGCTGCCCGCCACGGCAAACCCGATCAGGGCGACCGAGTCGGCCACCACGATCGGGACGCGAGTCTGGTCGACCCGGTGCCCGTAGAAGGCGCCGGCGAGAGTTGCCACCGCCACCACCGGCAGGTAGGCCGGTTCGGTCAGGGCCAGCGGCGGTCCGACCTGGAGGCAGAGGTCGCGGATGATTCCGCCGCCGAGTCCGGTGACCAGCGCCAACCCCCACAGGCCGGTGATGTCGTAGCCGTGACGGCGCGCGACGAGGGCTCCCGAAAACGCTCCCACGAAGACCCCGAACAGGTCCACAAAATCGAACAGTGACCACGGATCGAACATCGATGTCCTGTTTCACGCTGGGTGAATCATCGCGATTGGATGCCTCGGCCCGCGGCTGATATTGCGGAGAGCGTGGATTCGGACAACAATGCCCGGGGCCAATCGCCCGAATTATCCACGACGGCGACCTGCCTCCCCTACCCGAACGGTGAACAGCGATCCGCGTCGAAAGTTTCCCTTTCCATGACCACGTTCGAGGCGTCGCCTGACCTGAGCATTCGCCAGCGCAACCGGGGCATCCTCGCCCTGATGGTGTCAAACCTCTTTTCCTGGGGCGGGTTCTTCCTGCTGATCCCGCTCGTTGCCGTACATTATGTCGATGACTTGGGCTGGGCGGCGGGCACGGTCGGGATCATGCTCGCGGTCCGGCAGTTCGCTCAGCAAGGCATCAGCCCGGTCTTCGGCATGGTCTGCGACCGGATCGGCCCGAAGCCGCTCATCTGCGCCGGGCA
>JACCYX010000320.1 GCA_013696265.1 Chloroflexia bacterium | reverse complement strand
GGAGGCGGTAGGTACGGAAGACGTGGTTTCGGCCGGCCCGTTGCGCCGCCCGGTGATCTTCCAGGGCGCGCCATTCCCGCACCGCCTCGTCGTCGCGCCAGAACGAGAGCGAGAGTATCTTGCCCGGATCGTGGATGCTCTCGAAACGCTCGATCGAGATGAAGCCGTCGATGCCGTCGAGCAAGGGCCGCAGTTCGGCGGCGATGTCGAGGTAGGTCTGGCGCTGGCCCGCGGCGGGCCAGACTTCGAAGATCACGGCGATCATTGCCCGGCACCCGTGAAGCCGGCCAGCCGGGGAATACGGGCATTCGACGAGTGCACATGGCGAATCGACATCGGCGCCTCCGCTGGAACGGCCCCCTCGCTGACCAGGGTTTCAACACACGCCGCGGCGATCGTCATCGCGATCGCCTGGCCAGGGCAGGCATGTCGCCCATAGCCAAACTCCCAGGATTCGGTCGATTCGTTGTTGGCTCCAGCCAGCAGGACGAGGATCGAGGCACCCGCTGGAATCGATGTGCCGACAATCGTCACGTCGTCCGCGACGAACCGGCGGGTATTCTGGATCGACGGATCGCGGCGGGACACATGCCGCACGATCTTCATAATTTGCGGCGACAACGGTGATCCGGCGTCGATTGCATCGGGATGCACGGCCAGGTGCACGATCGCATTGCCGATCAATCCCGCCGTCGCATCGTGGGTCTGGACCAGCAAGCCGATGGCATTGGCGATCACGACATCACGGTCATCCAGCCCGGCGCGGGCGAATGCCGTGCGCAGCCTCCAGGGCAACGTCCCGGCTTCGGCCATATCGAGAAGTTCCGAGCATTCGGCCACGAGGTGGCCGGCAGCGTCGATTCCCCTGGCAATCACCCCGGCGGACGCGTGCGGCGCGACCGCGCCAGCGAAGCTCCCGGTCCAGCTCATCACCTTCGGGAGCCGGTCGTCCGGGACACCCAGCAACGCGCCCAAGACGTGCACCGGCACGTCGAACGCCAGGCGGGTAGAACCGCTCGCGAACAGGCGACCGGTCCATCGCCGCGTGAGGTGGCGCACCTCGGCGAGATCGGTCGCGTCAAGTGCCGCCACGATTGCGTCCTTGGCCCGGCGATGGTCGACGCCATCGTTCATGCGCACCAGGCGACCGAAGACATCCCCCGCCGCCGTGCCCGCGAGTGCCGGAGGTACAGGTTGACCGACCGGGCGGACGCGGCACCCCGGATGATCGAGCACCGCCCGCACGCTCGCCTCGCGCGTTGCGATCCATACCTGACGCTCTGCGTGCCAGAGCATTGCGCCGCGCGACGCCAGGCCGGCGTATGTGCATGCTGGTTGACCGCTGGTAACGGCATCGATCGGATCGGGAAGGGGCAAGCAACCTCCTGGCGGTTCGTGGGTTCACCCGCCAATCGACGCGGGTCCCACTCTCCACTTTAGGGCTCGCATGGTCATTCATCCAATACATGGAGATTAGCTGTACCATCAGCTATGCTGATGGACATGGAACTGACCGAAATCGAGGCGTTCGTCAAGATCGCGGAGTGCGGGAACTTCACCAGGGCGGCCGCGTTGCTCCACATCTCGCAGCCGGCGATCAGCCGCCGCATCGAGTTGTTGGAGCGGGACCTCGAAGCGCCCCTGTTCGAGCGGTTGCACGGCGGTGCGCGAATGACCGCCGGCGGCGAGGCATTCCTTCCTTTCGCCCAGCGGATCCTGGCCGCTGTCCGGGACAGTGTGGCCGCCGTTCGCGACCTCAAGTCCGGCGATCATGGTTCGCTTTCGCTGGCGATCGTCGGCACGCTGGCCAGCACGACGCTGTTGCACCGCCTCACGTCGTTCCGGGTTGACTATCCCGGTGTTCGCATGGCGCTCCGTACGGCCAACAGCAATGAGGTGAGCCGGCTGGTGCGAACGGGCGAGGCCCAGCTTGGCCTGCGCTACTTTGAGGATGTATCGCCTGGGCTGGAGAGCGCGCTGGTCGCGAGAGAGCGCCTCGTGATCGTCAGCGCCCAAGGGTCGGCCATCGTTTCCAGCGATGCCAGGAAAGCGATCGATCTCGCGGAGGTTCCCTGGGTGAGCTTCCCGGTAGGCACGGGATCGTCCGGTGAACCATTCGCCAGGGAGATGGATCGTTACCTGGCCGGGATGGGCCTTGCGGATGCCGACCGCATCGAGATCGACAGCCTCACGGCGCAAAAGCGGATGATCGAGGCGGATTTCGGGATCGGCATGTTGCTGGAGAGCGCCGTCTCCGAAGAAGTCCGCCTCGGCACCCTTCGCCTGCTCGATATCGAAGGGTTCGAGGGAAGCGCGCCGGTCTATCTCGTCCGCCGCACGGGTGGCTACGAAAGCGGCGCGATCCGGACACTCATCGCCCGGCTCACCGGGTAGTGAGGGACGGCCATAACGCAGCCGAAGTTGACGATGGCAACCTCGTTAGGTGGAGATAGCCGATTCCATCGGGTAACGGACGCCCCACTGCTTCCTCAGGGTGTCCATCGTCTCCATGATCGTCAGCGACTCGTCGAGCGGCATGACGGGGCTTTCGAGCAGCCCCTCACGCAGGCAGCGCCCGACCTCGATCGCCTCGTACTGGTAGCCGTTCCCTTCGGTCTGGGGGTAGTCGAACGTTTGCGGCTGGCCGTTGTAGCGGGTCCAGGTGAGGCCCTCGGGCCGGTGCCAATCGTGATGCACCTCGATCCGGCCCTCGGTACCAAGGATCAGGCCGATGCTGATCGGGCTGGCCTGGATCGTCACGCCGAGGCTGGCGACGGCGCCGGACGGATGCGCCAAGGCGATCGCTTCCTGCTCGTCGACCCCGGTTTCACCCAGCGAAGCGACGCCGGTGACAAGGCTCGGCGGCCCCAGCACCATTGAGGCGAACGAGACCGGGTAGACGCCGCCGTCGAGCAGGGCGCCACCGCCAAGGTCGGGATTGTAGAGCCGGAAGAGCGGATCGAAGTCGGACTTCCAGCCGATGTTGGCGCTCACGAAGCGGGGCTCGCCGATCGCGCCCTCGGCGATCAGTTCTCGCACCTTGACCATCGTGGGGCGGAACCGGGTCCACATCGCCTCCATCAGGAAGACGCCGCGCGCGCGGGCGGCCTCGACCATGTCGCGGGCCTCGCCGGCGTTGATCGCGAACGGCTTCTCGCAGAGCACCGGCTTGCC
>JACCYX010000551.1 GCA_013696265.1 Chloroflexia bacterium | reverse complement strand
AAGACTGGGTCTTGACAGGCGGTCAGGTGGGGGCTGACCGGGCTCCAGGAGCCGAGCGACCGCTGAAATCGGACGTCAAGGACTCCCCGTTTCACGCGTATAGGCAATCCTTGCTTTAAATGCAATCACCCTGCGGTCTTACAGGATTGTGCCGGACGCTGGCGCGGCGTATGATGTGGTCGGGTCCCAGTTCTCACAACTCGTGCGTTCGATGGAGGTTCACTGATGGCCAAGGAACTGCATTGCCGTGATGTTGGGTTCGATTGCGAAGCGGTCGTCGTCGCCGAGAGCGACGATGAGGTGCTCGCGCAAGTCGCGGAGCATGCCAAATCCGTTCACGGCATGACCGACGAGCAAATCGAGGATCCCGAGTTCGGGAGCCAGGTGAAGGCTCAAATCCACGATCAGGCATAGTCGCCTCACAAGGAAGAATCCGTCGCCATTCGCCCAGGACAAGGGAGTCAGTATGTGCCGGTCCCGACTGACGCTCGTCCAGTTCCTGTTGGCCATCGCGCTCAGCATGGCCGCCTCGATGGTCAATGTCGCGGCCACGGGCACCCCAGTTCCACTGGGTGGCCTGCCCGATGTCCTGGCTCCATATGGACTCGGCTCCGTGATGTTGCCCGCGGACCGGGATGCCATCGGTGCCGTGTTCGACGCACTGCCGGAGGTCATCGCGGGTGAAGGGCAATCGCCGCGAGTGTCGAGCGTGGATCGCATCGTCGTGTCCTATGGCGAAACCGATTCGCGGTTTGGCTCACCGCTCATGTTGACCGCCCTCTCGTTTGCGGATGGAGACTTCTTTCCATCAGATTTCACCGCTGGCGACTTCGTCTCGATGACCAGCCAGACTGATGATTACGAGGCAACCGCGTTTGGACGGGAAGGTGATCTGGTCTGGATTCAATCCGAAACCACGGTCAGCATCGGTGCCGACACGCTAGGGACACCGGACGCCAGTCGCGTTCTCCACACCCTGGCGTGGGGTGAAGCGGGTTCGTTGTGGCTGTTTGCGGCGACTGCCGGCTCGCCGGATGGTCTTGCGCCGCTCGTGGCCGCATTCGCCGCGGCCGCTGGAACCCAGCCTGGATAGTCCGAGCGGCGCCGCACCGTCGTGGCGCTCCCGGGCGTGACCGTATACTTGAGGACACATCGCTAACCCACCGCGTCGCCGACGCACGACGTGCGCGACGAGCCGACCAGAAGAAGGGCCCTCATGATTCCCACACTCGAGTTCGGACGAACCGGTCATCAGAGCACCCGCGTCATCTTCGGTGCCGCCGCCCTGAGCGCCGTCAGCCAGGCCGAGGCCGACCGCACGATGGACCTGGTGCTGGAGCACGGCATCAACCACATCGATGTCGCCGCCAGCTACGGCGAGGCCGAAGACCGGCTTGCCCCATGGCTGAAGGACCATCGCGGCGACGTGTTCCTCGCGACCAAGACGGGAGAGCGCGAATTCCAGCCCGCCTACGACCAGATCCGGCGCTCGCTGGAACGCATGAGCGTGGACCAGATCGACCTGATCCAGCTGCACAACCTGGCCGAAGAAGATGAATGGGAGGTCGCCCTCGGCGCCGGTGGCGCCCTGGAGGCGGCGGTCCGGGCGCGCGCCGAGGGCTTGGTCCGGTTCATCGGGGTCACGGGTCACGGCCTCGGGATCGCCGACATGCACAAGCGTTCCCTGGCGAGGTTCGATTTCGATTCGGTGTTGCTGCCCTACAACTACCCGTTGATGCAGAATCCTCAGTATGCCGCCGATTTCGAAACTCTTGTCACGCTCTGCCTGGAACGGAATGTGGCGATCCAGACGATCAAGGCGATCACGAAAGCGCCGTGGGGCGACCGTCCCCAGGACGCCGCGACCTGGTACGAGCCGGTGCGGGACCAGGGCGCCATCGATCAGACGGTTTCATGGGTTTTGGGACGGCCGGACGTGTTCCTCAATACCGTTGGGGACATCCACATCCTGCCGATGGTGCTCGACGCCGCCGAACGGTTCGCGTCGCGGCCCTCCGACCAGGAGATGCACGATCTCGTCGATCAGTGGCAACTGGAACCGCTCTTCGTGTAATACGGGTTTCGGGTAGACACTCTGCGTTCCTGGTAGTGGCAGAGTTCGACTCTGCCTTCGAAACCCAGGTCGAGATGAACTCGACCGCTACCAGGGATGTTCCATCAACGACCGTAAGCTCGTGCACGTGCGCCATGAACTGACGATTTGGGGCAAAAAGAATGAGCCGGGTTTGGGACCGGCTCATTCCTGGATGGAGAAGAGTTCCGATACGCGCCAGACCGCGGGGGGCGATCACTCCTTTGACTCGTATCCGACCTGCACAACTGCTCGGACCAGGCACCACACTCGTTCACGAACACCGGATGGAACGACGCTGGCGACCGCCTGCGTGGGGTAGAGCGAGAGGGCTGATCCCGCTCCCGCATCGGTCGCCTCGTTCCATCGAGGTCACGTCTATAGTGCCGCACGGCGCGGGCGGGAACATCCGCATTTCCACGTATTTCCGTCGCCTCGATCGGCAACCCCCTACGTAATTTGACCCATGGCCGAGCCCGGAACGCCGGTTTGGTATGGTTTCCCTGGTTTGGACGAGCGTCAATCACGGCAAAGGCAAAAATCAGTGACCCAATACGGCGCGGACGATGTGGCTGAGCGCGGGCTCAAGTCGCGGCAGAATTTGGTCAATGCCCTGCGGGAGTGCGGCGAACTGGCGGACGCCGTCGCCACTTTCCAGGAGCGAGAGTTGCTGGAGGTGCTGGACTACCTCGACAGCCTTCGGTTCGTGATGGCGGAATCGAGCCAGTTGCTGGCCGGCGTGGTCCGCGGCGCGCATGGCTAGCCGATCGGCGGGAAGATCGTGATTTTCCAGTCCGGCTCGGGCATGTCCCCGTCGAGCGGATAGACGGGCCGCTCGACGCGGCTGAACGTCAGCGACTCGATATCCTGGTTGACCGCGCCCGGTGTCAGGGCCTGGAAGGCGGACGAAGCCGCCGCTCGCAACTCCGGTTCCAGATAACCCCACTTGCCAACCGTGATGTCGTGGTCGGTGAGATCGAGGCTCAGGTGGGCGAACTCCCGTAGCTGGTGATAGGGCTTCCGCCGGCTCGGAATGACGACGTGGACACCGCCGATGCGGATCACCGCGATGTCGCCGCCGACGGGGTCGTTCTCGTAGATTGAATAGACCTCACCGCGCAGCGCCAGCGACGACCCGTTGACGGGGTCGTCAACGCCACCGATCACGACATCCACCGTACGTCCGATGCCGGCCGCTTTCGCGGTCCGGACCGCCCCGGCGCTGGCGATGGCGGAGACGATCGCGGTCTGTTGCCCGGACGCGAGTTCCGGCCGGGCCAGCAACCGCTCGACCATGTAGGGAATGTCGCCGGCGCCACCGGCGGTCGGGTTGTCGCCGGAGTCGCTGATCAGCACCGCCTTCTGGTCCAGCTTCAAGGCTTCGTCGATCGCCCAATCCGCTGACCCGGTAGACACGCCGAACCCGAAATCGTGGCGTGCATCCCAATAGCGCCTGGCGATCCTGAGTGCCTCACCCCGGATTGCCTCGACATCGGTGCCGGTGACCACGGTGGAGGCATTTGCCCGTGGCTGGTCGGCCCAGACGTAGCCCACCCACAACGAGGCGTCGAGCACACCCGCGATGGCATCGGATTCTTCGAGCTTGCGGTAGACGGTTGCGCCCGGCTCCCACATCGTGCTGGTCCGCTCCCCCGGCAG
>JACCYX010000547.1 GCA_013696265.1 Chloroflexia bacterium | reverse complement strand
ACGGGAACGGCCAGCGATACCGCGAAGCGCGGGGCCGGCAGAAGAAGCTGGACCGGCTGGAACGGATTCCCCGACCCGAGGAACACGACCGCTTGCACCTGCGGCTGGGCGGGCCGGTGCGCAGTGGTCGGACCGTCCTCTCGACCACCGAAATGCGAGTGGGGTATGTCGATCCCGACGGCGAGAAGACGCTGATCAACGCCCCGGAACTCGAAGTCGAGCGCGGCGACCGGATTGGCCTGCTCGGTCCCAACGGCAGCGGCAAGACCACCTTGCTGAAGACGCTGATGGGCAGGTTGCCTACGTTGAGCGGGGAATACAGCCTCGGCACCAACGTCAAGCCGGGTTATTACGCGCAGTCGCACGAGCAATTGCGGGGGAAGGGAAACGGGACGCCGCTCTCGGCGATCCTCGACACCGGGCCGATGAACGAGGAGTACGCCCGGACCTACCTCGGCCGCTTCCTCTTCACCGGCGACGATGTCTACAAACACATCAACGCCCTCTCCGGTGGCGAGCGGTCGCGCCTGGCGCTGGCGGTGCTGCTGCTGGAACAGGCCAACTTCCTGATCCTCGACGAGCCGACCAACCACCTCGACATCCACGCCCGGGAGACGCTGGAGACAATGCTCAACGAGTTCGACGGCACGATCCTGTTCGTCTCTCACGACCGCTACTTCATGGACCGCGTGGCGACCAGGCTGTGGATCGTCGAGAACGAGTCGATCAGCCCCGAACTCGGGAACTACACCGACTACCAGCGAGCCCTGGGGCGCCGTGAAGGTGCGAATCCCGACCCGGAACCGGAGCCCGCGTCCGAGGTTCCGGTTCAGGCTGGCCCGAACGGGCACGCCGATCTCGTGGTTTCGGCCAAGGGCAAGCCGCGCCGCCTGACCGACGCCGTGGTTCAAAAGGAACTTGGCCAGGTCGAGCGGCAGATCGCCAAGCTCGAAGGCCGCCTCAACGAAATCAGCGACGGCCTCGCGATCGCCAGCATTGACGAGGACACGGCGGCGATTGGCCGGCTCGGTGAGGAATACGATCGTACCCAGACCGAACTCGACGACGCCTACGCCCGCTGGGAAGTCGTCTCCAAATCGGTCGAAGTGGCCGTCTAGTGCACCGGCGGTTATTGTCGGCACATTGCCATCGTCGTGATGCTGAGTCGTCTGTCCATGTCGATGTGTCCTATCCATCCAAGGTCTGCGTAGGGTTGCGGAGCTTGCTCCGCCCGTGGCTGGATAGGACACAACAATCTGGACAGACCACTGAGTGGCCCGTCCCCCACTCATTGTCATTCCGAGCTTGCGAGGAATCTCCCGGCGAAGCCGGTAAGTACGGTGCCGGTGAGCCACGATACCGCTTCGCGGGGGATGTCTCGCTGACGCTCGACATGACAGTCTGCGTTGGACACAGCACTGAGCGCCAGCGAAGGGTGACGGCCAGTGCGGCATATCAGCTATGACAGGGCATTAGGCCATGCCCGATTTCACCCTCGGCGTCACTGGCAACATCGCCTCGGGCAAATCGACTGTCACCGGGATGCTTGCCGAACTCGGAGCGACGGTGATTGACTCCGATCTTGTCTATCGAGAATTGGTGGCGCCCGGTACCCCGTTGTTGCGCCGCCTGGCCAGTCGCTTCGGCGAGGAAATCGTCGACGACGATGGCTCGCTCGACCGCCGCGCGCTCGGTACCATCGTCTTTTCAGACCCCGAGGCGCTGGCCGACCTGGACCGAATCACCCACCCCGCCGTGATCGCCGAGGTCGATCGCCGGGTGGCCGCCATTCCCGGCGGGGTCGTCGTGCTCGATGCCGTCAAGCTCATCGAGAGCGGGCACGCCGAGCGATGTGATGCGGTCTGGGTTGTAGTTACCGACCCGGAAGAGCAGGTGACAAGACTTATGAAACGTAATAGTCTTCTTGCGGAAGAAGCGAGGCGGCGCGTGACGGCCCAACCTCCGTTGGAGGCGAAGCTGGCGCGGGCCGATCTCGTGATCGATAACTCGGGTTCACGGGAAGAGACGCGGGATCAGGTGGTGCGCGCGTGGCGGGCGCTACCGGTGAATGCTCCTGGCGAACCGGGACCAATGTGAAGGGATACCTTTTGGCTGAAAAGATCGATGTCTATTTCGATTACACCTGTCCCTGGGCCTGGGGCTCGCAAGTCTGGCTCGACCAGGTTCGCGACAAACTTGGGGACGACCTTGACATCACCTGGAAATACTTTCCCCTCGAACAGGTGAACGCCGCCGATCCCGGCTTCAAGCTCTGGGAACAGCCGAACGATGGCGCATCGAGCAGCCTCCGCTCGTTCCAGGCGGCCCACGCCGCCGCCCGGCAGGGCGAGGAAGCCTTTCGGAAGATGCACGCCGCGCTCTACCTGAAGCGGCACCAGGATGGCCGCAACCTCGGCAAGCAGGACGTGCTCGAAGCCGCCGCCGGGGATGCCGGGCTCGACCTGGACCAGTTCCGCAAGGACCTGGAATCGGACGAGGTCTTTGCCGCTGTCGAGGATCATTACACCGCCGGCCGCGAACTGGGCGTCTTCGGAACACCGACGATCATGTTCGAGAACGGTGAAGGGGCCTACCTTCAGGTCGACTTCCGGGATCTGCCGAAGGACCCGGTCGTTTTCTGGGAAGAGTTCGTGACCACGGTCCGGGACCGCCCGGAAGTCCGCGAGATCAAGCGCCCGCGGAAGCCTCGCTCGTAGCGGAATAGGCTTGGTAGGAGCGAGGGTCGGATTTGGAGAGTCCGACCCTCGTTCCACCACGTCGTATCGTCTTGAGCACGCTCCTCGACCACCGTCATGTCGCGATTGCGAGGCAGCGAAGCGGTATCTCGCCGCCGCATCGTCGCAAGCTCGGAATGACAATTGGGCGGTACCCAATCTGTCTCCATCGGCCAGTACAATGTTCCTATGAAAACGTCGCCGCCCACCCCTTCCCCATCCGAGAAAATCCCCGCGTTCCAGACCGGACTCCTGGCCTGGTGGGAGGCGAACCGGCGTGACCTGCCGTGGCGGCACACCCGCGATCCGTACCGAATTCTGGTCTCCGAAGTCATGCTCCAGCAAACCCAGGTTGATAGGGTCATCCCTCACTACCACCGTTGGCTGGAGCGGTTTCCGACGGTCCAGGCGCTGGCCGAGTCCGAAACGGCCGATGTCATCCACCTCTGGGCGGGGCTCGGTTACAACCGGCGGGCGGTCAATCTGCAACGGACCGCCCAGGCCGTCGTCGAGCGGGGCGGCACGTTCCCGAGTAATGTGGAGACGCTGAAGTCGCTGCCCGGCATCGGGCCTTATACGGCCGGCGCAATTGCCTGCTTCGCCTTCGAGCGGGATGTCGCCTTCATCGACACCAACATGCGCCGCGTGCTGCACCGGGTCTTCCTCGGTCCGGAACTACCCGCGCCCCTCGCCAACGACCGGGAGATCACCCGGCTCGCGGCCGAAGCGCTTCCCGACGGGCTTGGTTGGGACTGGAACCAGGCGATGATCGAGTTCGGCGCCTTGCACTGCACCGCCCGCAAACCGTTGTGCGTCGTCTGCCCGTTGCAGCGGTCGTGCGCTGCCTACCCGGACATTCAATCGCTGATCGTCGAGCGGCCACGCGGCGTGAAGGCGAAAAAGGAAGGCCCGTTCAAGGAGTCGAATCGCTACTTCCGGGGCCGCGTGGTCGATGCCCTACGGAATCGCCGGGACACCGGGATCACCGTCGGCGAATTGGGACCGATCGTGCGGCCCCAATTCGCTGAGGCTGACGTGCCCTGGTTGCTGGACATCGTGCATGGCCTGGAACGCGACGGCCTGGCCGCGATCGCCGAAGAACCGGCGACCTACGACGTGAGCGAGACGCGGATTCGCCTGCCATGAGGACCGACTGATGGTCTACCTGCCCGACCACTTCGCCGAATCCCGCCCCGAAGCGATGCACGACCTGATTGCCAGGTTTCCGCTGGCCACGCTGATAACCGTCGGCGACGACGGCCTCGCCGCCAACCATATCCCGCTGCTCTTCGATCCGGCCAAGGGTGAACGAGGCACGTTGATCGGGCACGTCGCCCGGAGCAACGACCTCTGGCGAGCCGGGTATCACCTGGGCGAATCGCTGGCGGTCTTCCAAAGCGCCGACGCCTACATCTCGCCGAACTGGTATGCCACGAAGCGGGAGACGCACGAGGTGGTCCCGACCTGGAACTACGCAGTGGTCCATGCCTATGGCGAACTGGTTATTCATGAAGACGAAAAGTGGCTGCGTGGTGTTGTCGGCCGGTTGACGAAGGCGATGGAGTCCTCGCAAGCAGTCCCGTGGCGGATGTCCGACGCACCGGCGGACTACCTCAAGGGCATGCTGGCCAACATCGTCGGCATCGAGTTGCCTGTGTCGCGGATGATCGGCAAGTGGAAGGTCAGCCAGAACCGATCAGCCGCCGACCGTGCCACTGCCTCGGCTGGTCTCCGCTCGACCGGCGATCCCGGTGACGCGGCGATGGCGGACCTGATTGAGGCCAATGGCGATACCAATTCGTAGGGGCGGACCTGAATCGACCGTGGGCAGCATCTGGCCAGCCCGAATCTGGTCGATTCTGTTGTCCGCCCGGAATCCGGCTATTGGGCGGACGAC
>JACCYX010000495.1 GCA_013696265.1 Chloroflexia bacterium | reverse complement strand
TGGAAGCGGGATCAGTTCCAGGAACTGATGGATGTCGCCACCGGCGAGATCGGCCGGGTGGTCAGCAGCGAGAAGGAACCGGCAGGCGCCCACCAGTTCTACTTCTGGTCGGCCGACGACGCCCTGACGCTGGACATCGGCCACATCGTCGTCGCCTTCTCCGAGGAAGCGGCGGTGATCGGCGTCGTCGACGAGCCGCGCCGCTACTCCGACCTCCGGACCTTTCTCGACGACTACTTCGACCGCCACGTCGAAATCGCGCTCGATGTCGAGACGCCGACCCAACGGCCCGAAATCCTCGTCTACACCGTCAAGGTGCTGGCGACCCAGCACCGGCGGCCCGACGTGCAGTCGCAGCGTCCGGTCATCACCGGGCCCGTTTACTTCGCGACTGAGAAGGCGATCGAGTACGCGCTCGGTACCCACGAGTTTAGTGGAGCCAAGGTTCCGGCGCTGATGCACACCAACGGCAACTACGTCCGTGACGCGGACGGCGCGATCACCACCGACGAGCGCGGCCTGCCAAAGTTCCAGCGAACGCCGCTCTACCTGGACGAGGACTACCTGGTCGGACCGGAGGCCGGTCACGCCAACTGGACCGGGCAATCCGGTCTCGCGACCAAGACCAGCCACGCGCTCTTCCTCATCAGCTCGGTCTTCCAGACCCTGCAGCGGGAACAGAAGTCGGTCGCGGCGATCATGTTCAACGTCAAGGGGCCAGACCTGCTCTGGCTGGACAAGCCCGCCCAGCCGGACGAATCGCTGGCCGCCGCCTACGCCATGGGCGCGCCAGAATGGAGGGGGCTCGGTCCATCCCACCTCGAGGCCTACGAGTCGTTCGGGCTGCGGCCAGAACCGTTCGGGAACATGCGGCTCTTCGCGCCGTTCAAGCCGGGGCACGATCCCAAATCGTTCAACAACGCGGTCCAGCTCAGTGGCTTCAAGGACTACCGCGCCCTCAACACCGCCCGCCAGGCGCCCGGCGAGACCGACAAGGTTTTCCCGATTCTCTGGTCGCTGCGCACCGCCCTCCGCTTCCCGAGCAAGCTCTTCGAATTCAACGACCTCGACGACAAGCTGTGGGGGTTCATCTACGAGTTGGGCGCGCTCGGCGTGACCTCGCTTGACGCCCTCAACGCCCAGTTCGAGGAGATCAACGAGTTCTTCGCCTTCAACGAGCGGGACGACAACTGGCGGGGGCACCACAAGGCGACCATCCGCAAGGCCCAGAACCGCTTCCGCGGCCTCAAGGACAAGCTCGGCGGTCTGCTCGCCGACGGTGAGGTGAACTACGGCTCGATGCCGCTGGTGGATGCCTCGTTCGTCTCCAACGAACTCCGAGTCGTCGACATTTCCGCGACCAACTCCATCTCGAAGGAACTCATCGTCAGCTCGACCATCAACTCGATCTGGAAGATGGCCGAAGAGGGCACGATGGGGGTCGACAAGCTCATCATCTTCGTCGATGAGTTGAACAAGTACGCACCGGCGGGCGGCGAAGGGGGCCTGCGCGAAACGCTGGTCGATATCGCCGCCCGGGGCCGCCACCTCAACGTCGTCCTCCTCGGAGCGCAGCAGTTCCGCTCCAAGGTCGATGGTGAAATCCTCGGCAACTGCGGCACGTCGTTCTACGGGCGGATCGGCGATGAGGAGATCATCAACGCCGCCTACCGGTCGATTTCCGACACCGCGAAGCAGGAGTTGCTGGGCCTGCCGAAAGGCCGGCTCCTCGTCCGCCACGCCCACTTCCGGTCACCCCTGTTCGGCACGTTCCCAATGCCGCCCACGATTCCGGGCGCGGTCGGCCAGCGCATCTTCAGCGGCGCGGTCTCCACCAGCGACCCGTGCGAGGCGCTCTTCCGCTCGCTCAAGCACTTAATGGGCGGCAAGGCGCCGACGCTGACCGATATCAGGGTCGAGGCACAAGGCGCGAATCGCGAGGCGATCGACGAGGTCCGGCGCAAGATCGACCAGCTGTATTCCGGCAAGCCGCTTTCCATTGCCGCCAACCCGTGGGCAGCCGCGAAGAAGCAACTTCGCACCGCCGTGGAAATGGCGTCCATGACATGAGCAATGTGGTCCGGCTCGCCCACTTCTCCGATACCCACCTCGGCTACCGGGCCACGGCCCGCTTCGATTCCGAAACGGGCCGTAACCAGCGGACGGTCGATGTCGACCACGCCTTTACCCGGACGATCGACGACATCATCCGCCGCCAGGTCGACGGTGTCATCCACAGCGGCGATGTTTTCCACCACTCGCGGCCAACCTGGCAATCGCTGCGTCACTTCATCCGCCAAATGCGCCGGCTGGAGGTCGCCGGCATCCCGACCCTCGTGATTGCTGGCAACCACGACACGCCCAGGGTCCGCACCGGAGGATCGGCCTTCAGCGTGCTGGAGCTGGCGCTGCCCGCGATCCGGTTCGTGACCGAATTCGCGGACGATCACGACCAGGACACCTTCGCGGCGCTCAACATGCATGTCCAGGCGATTCCTCACGGCGCGCTCACCAATCCCGACCCGGTTTTCACCGGGGTGGCGGAGGGCAAGCGGAACGTGCTGGTCACTCATGGCGCCGTGCCCGGCGTGCTGCCGGTCGGACTCTTCACGGAACCCGGCGAACAACTGCTCGACGGTCGATTGCTCGACCCGGATTTCGACTACATCGCGCTCGGCGACATCCACCAGGCGCAGCAGGTTTCGCCGAAGGGGTGGTACGCCGGCTCGACGGAGCGCTTCGGCTGGGGGGACGTGACGGCAGTGCCGGGTTACAACCTGGTGACGATGGCGGGGCCGGGCGAGGACGTGACCGTGGCCCATATCCCCTTGCCAGCGCGCCCAATGATCGCCCTCAGGCCGGTCTATGGCGATGGCAAGCAGGCTCGCGACCTGGCCGACGCCGTGATCGATCAGCTCAAGGTGATCGACGACCAGTCGGCGATGACGCGGGTCGAGTTCCGCAACGTCGACCGCCCGATGCGGCGCGAAGCCCAGAGCCTCCTCAAGCGCGAGGCTGGGGCATTCGCCTGGCTGCTGGACATCGCACCGGAGCGCCTGGCCTTCATCGCCGAGAGTGGCGCGGCGCTGGCGGACGATTCGACGCTCGACCTCCATGCGCTATTCGCCGAGTTCGTCGCCTCCCGGAGGGCCACTTACCCGAATGAAGCCTTTGCCGCGCTGCTGCTCGACCGTGGCGGCCGGGCACTCACCGACGCGATGATCGCCGAGGAGAACCCGACGCCGGAGGATGACGCCGTCTCATGATTCTGACCCGGATCCAGATCGAGAACTACAAGCAATACGGGGGCAACCACGATATCGAGGTTCCCGCCCAGGCGACGATCGGGGTGATCGGCGAGAACGGCGCCGGCAAGACCACCCTCTTCGAGGCGATCGAGTGGTG
>JACCYX010000492.1 GCA_013696265.1 Chloroflexia bacterium | reverse complement strand
GGTCTGCACTACACCGGCCGGCATGATATCGAGCGCGTGGTCGACCCGGTGGTGATGGTGCCGCTGCGTCGGCGGTGGGAGGCGGTCCGGGCCGAGGTCGCGCCCCTGATCGAGCGGCGCAACGCGGCGACCACCCCGCAAGTGCGCCGCAATCGGGAGGCGGAGATCGCCGCCAAGCTGGGCGCATTCACGCACGAACTCGCCCAGGTGCGCGTCCTGGACCCGGCCTGCGGCTCGGGAAACTTCCTGTATGTCGCCCTAGAGCGGTTGCTCGACCTTGAGAAAGAGGTGCGCGTCTACGGCGCGACGGAGGCCGGCCTGCCAATGGGCCTGCCCTTCCGGCTCCGAACGCCGATCGCCCACAACTTCTTCATCTGGCCGTCGGTCACGGGATCCTGTCGCCACACCTGGGCGCGCAGGGTCAGCGCATCGAGGCCGGTCCGCCGGGCACCGTCTTCGGCCAGGGCCTGGGCCATCGCAAGGTCGACGTCTTCGGCAACGCGGATCGCCCGGTAGTCCCAGCCGGCCTGTTCCAGGCGAAACACGTCGCAGGAATCGTCCGACTGGCGCGGGCGAATCACGAACGCGTTGTTGGCGCCGGTGAGCATGAACGACCTGTTGTCGCCAATTACCCAGTTGAGATCAGAGCGGTGGAAGACATCGACGTCGATCGCGATCAGGTTGGCGCCGGAAGCCTCTGGCAGCGATCCAGTGGCGGCAATCCGGGCGACGGCTTCGGTCGCCGTCTCGCCCGCTTCGATCACACTCCCGGCCGGCAGGGCATCGATCAGGCTCGCCGCCGACTGGACCGAATGCCGCGTCGTCACGCCCACCATGTCGAGGATCAAGCAATCCAACTTGCCGATGTAGGGACGAAGCACCCGGCCGGCCGACTGCTGGTAGAGACCTCGGGATGATGTCGGCCGCGCCATCACCGCACAGTCGAGAATCGGCGCATCGAATCCTTCGGTCAGCACCATGCAGTTGGTGATGACCTGGAGGGCGCCGGAGCGCACGTCGTCGATGATCTGCTGGCGTTCGGCTTTCGGCGTTTCCCCGCTGACCGACTTCGCCGGAATCCCGATCGCATTGACCGCGGCCGCCGTTTGCCCGGCCATTGCGACCGTTGGGGTGAACACGATCGTCCGCCGCCCGGGTGCATGATCGCGAATCGCGGCGGCAATGTGGGCCGGCGCCCCGGCATCGGTCATCGCCGCGCCGAGCGCCGAGTCGACGAAATCCCCGCCCCGGGTCTGCACGCGATCGAGATCTACATCGAGCATGATCCGCTTGGCCCGAATGTCGGAGAGATAGCCACGCTGGATCAGATCGAAGATCCCGGTTTCGTAGCCGATCGACTCGAAGACCTGGCCCAGGCCCTGGCCATCGGCACGGTCGGCCGTGGCGGTAACGCCCAGCACGAACGGGAAGACGTTGGCGTCATCGAAGGCGCCCAGGTGCTCGAGGATGTCCCGGTAGGTTTGGGCGACGGCGTGGTGCGCCTCGTCGATCACGACCTGCTGGAAGTCACCGCAGCGGGCGAGACGGATCGGGTTTCGCAGGGTTTGGACCGTGGCGACGACGACCTGGGCGTCAGGGTCGTTGTGGTGCGCCCGGACGATGCCAACCGAAACGTGCGGCAAGAGCGTGCGCAGCGTCCGCGCCGCCTGGTCGACCAGTTCCTCGGTATGGGCCAGGACCAGCGATCGGCAGCCCTGGGCGCTCGCCTTGGCGATGATGCTGCCGAAGACGATCGTCTTTCCGGCGCCAGTCGGGAGCGTGATCAGGGTACGGCGCGTCCCATCGAGATACTGCCGGATCACGGCGTCGTGGGCATCCTGCTGGTAATCGCGGAGCTGAATCGTTGCGGTCACGATCTCACCCCTTCCCAGAGCCACGCAGGTTCAGCTTCGGGCTGGGGTGCAAACTTTGGCGCCGAGGATGAGGCTCGCCACCCCTGGGGCTGGGGTGTGGTTTTTGCACCCAATAGAGACGGGTTAACCACACTCGTGTTCTGGGGTGCAAAAGACGTACCCCAGGGTGCCGGCTCGTGGACGATGACCCTCCGGTCGAGCTCGGCGTGGCAGTCGGCGCAGATCGTGACCGATGTGGTGATCGTCGCCGCGTCCGGGTGCTCCTTGCAGGTTGGGGTGCGTTTGCCGCCGCGGTTTTCCGGCTCATCCTTGCGGAAGGACGAGACTGGCGCGATCAACAGGGTGATGTCGTTGTCGGGCACGTCGATGTAGGTGACGTCCTGGGTGCCGCTGGTGATCTCGCCGGTCTCTTCGTCGATACCCTCGCGGGAGCTGGGCTCGCGGACGTTCGTTTTCGTGAGCCAGCCGGCCCTGGCGGCGGCCTTGAGGTGGTTGCGGACCGTGCTGACCTTCTGGCCGGACTTGGCGGCAATCGTCGTGGCCGGGAGCCGGAACCCGTTCCGGGCCGGCTCCTCGCCGTTGGCGATGCGAGCG
>JACCYX010000312.1 GCA_013696265.1 Chloroflexia bacterium | reverse complement strand
CTTTTTCCTCGGTCGTGGATTCCGTCTTGAACTCACGGATTCCCTTGCCGAGCGCCCCCCCGATTTCCGGAAGCTTGCCGACACCGAAAATGATCACGATAATGACCCGCACAATGGCCAGTTCAGGTACTCCGATGCCTGCCATCGTCGTTGCTCCTCCGCGGATCCGTCTTTGGACGCTTGAGTGTTCAACTGATGAGACGAACCCGCGCATCCGATGTGAACATCACGCCGCGATCCGTATTGTAGGTCTGCCCGAAGCCGATTTCAACGCGCGAATGGTAGAATGGTGACACACCACACGCGAGCGTATCTGGAACCCGTCACGTTTCCGGACGAATTGTCCGGCCATCGTGGCCGTGTATCCTGTGGATGTGTGTCACTACTCCTTCCCGTGCCCAGTACCGGCGAGGTTAGCTGCTCAGGATGATGCTGCTCAGGATGGACAGGACCACGAAGAATCCCGCGATACCGAGCGTGAACTGGAACAGCGTCTTCTCGAACCCGCGCCGCGTGCGTTGGATCGTGTCGGACCCGCCGCCGCCAAACGCGCCGCTAAACGACGAGCCTTTGGTCTGCATCAGGATGACCGAGATCAACACGATGGATATGATGATGGTGACCAGGTTGAGTGCGATATCCACGAGCGGTCTTTTCCTTCTCCAACGCGAACGGTGACGGAAACGCCCTTCGGCGTCGTGTGCAGCGTACCATCAGCGGGCGTCGTCAGCCAGTAGTCCGGCACCGGTTTGGCGTGCCGCGCGCACGATTTCGAGAAAATCGTCCGCGTCCAGGCTGGCCCCGCCAACCAGCGCCCCGTCGATGTCCCCCTCGCTGAAGAAGTCCGGCGCGTTGGCGGCCTTGACGCTGCCGCCGTACAGGATCGGCACTTCCGGGGCGGACCCGGCATCGAGGCCGGCGATCAACCCGCGGATGTGGGCGGCCATCGCCTGGGCATCGGCCGGGGTGGCGGTCTGGCCCGTGCCGATCGCCCAGACCGGTTCGTAGGCGACGAGCAAGTTGCGGAGCCCGCCGGAATCGAGATGCCCCGCGGCCCGCAGCACCTGCTCGCCCACGACATCGAGGGCATTGCCGGCCTCGCGTTGAGCTTCGGTTTCGCCGACACAGAGCAGGGCCGCCATGTCGTGTTCGATCACGGCGTCGAGCTTGGCCCGCACCAGGTCATCATCCTCCCCGTGGTGCTGGCGGCGTTCGCTGTGACCGACGAGCGTGAACGCGCACCAGGGTGACAGCATCGGCGCCGATACGTCACCGGTGTACGCGCCGGCGGCGTGGGGCGAGCAATCCTGGGCCCCGACGAGCAGGCTGGTTTCGAAAAACTCGCTGGAGATCAGCGGTATCCAGAGGGATGGGATCGCGATGCCGACACCCACGTCGTCAGCGGTCTCATTCGCGATTTCGGCCGATGCTTCGGCCAGCGACATCGCCGATTCGACATCGAGGTTCATTTTCCAGTTGCCGATCACGTAGGGCATGGTTGACGAACTCATTCGGCCTCCGGGATTGCGGCGATACCGGGGAGGGTCTTGCCCTCAAGGAACTCAAGCGAAGCACCGCCCCCGGTCGAGATATGGTCGATGCGGCTGGCGAGATCGAGTTGCTGGATGGCGGCGACCGAATCGCCGCCGCCGATGACCGTGTAGCCATCCGCCGCCGCGACCGCCCTGGCGACCGTGGCGGTTCCTTCCGCGAATGCGGGGTTCTCGGCCACGCCCAGCGGTCCGTTCCAGAGCACGGTGCGGGCCCCGGCGATGACGTCCGCGTACTGGGCCGCCGTTTCCGAGCCGATGTCGAAGATCGCGGCGTCGTCCCCGATGCTGTCTATATGGACCTGGTCGCCGGCGGAGGCGTCGATCGAACGGGCCACCACTACGTCGGTTGGCAAGCCGATCTCGACGCCCTGTGCCTGGGCGGCCGCGATCAGGCCGGAGGCGGTCGTCACCAGGTCCGCTTCGATGAGTGACGTGCCGACTTCAACACCCTGGGCCAGCAGGAACGTGTTGGCCATGCCCCCGCCGATCAGCACCGTATCGACCCTGGGAAGCAGGTTTTCGAGCACACCCATCTTGTCGGAGACCTTGGCGCCCCCGACGATCGCGACGAACGGGTGCTCTGGGCCAGTCAGCAGTTTCGTCAGAGCTTCGATTTCGGCCCGCATCAGCAGGCCGATGTAGGCGGGGATCAGGTGGGTGACGCCTTCGGTCGAAGCGTGGGCGCGGTGGGCCGCGCCGAACGCATCGTTCACGTAAAGGTCGGCGAGATCAGCCAGTTCCCGCGCCAGGCTCGGGTCGTTGGTCTCCTCGCGCGGGTCGAACCGGAGGTTTTCGAGCAGCACCACCTCGCTGTCAGCCATGCTCCCGACCGCGCCGGTCACGTCCGGTCCGGTGATCGCCTCCAGCGACGTGACCGGTATGCCGAGGAGGTCGGCCAAACGGTCCGCGACCGGCTTCAGCCGCAGATCGTCGACCACCTTGCCCTTGGGCCGGCCGAGGTGGCTGCACAGGATGACTCGAGCCCCGTGCGAAACCAGCCATTCGATGGTGGACACGGCGGCTCGGATCCGGGAGTCGTCTTGAATCGCGCCGTCGCGCAACGGCACGTTGAAATCGACCCGGCAGAGCACCCGCTGTCTCTGAACATCGGCATCGGTAATGGAGCGCCTGGTCATAGAGCGATCCTGTTCGTTGGGATGGTGCGATCCAGTGTCCGGTGAATCGCCACTTGGCACCCCTCTCCACGCCGTTTTGACGCAAAAATCGTCATTCCGAGCTTGCTCGGAATGACGGCATTGGGTGTGCGCGTCAAGCTTGACGCGCCACTATGCCTAATCCCCGAAACCCTGTTCGCAGATCAGCGCGGCGAGGTCGGCGACGCGGCAGGAATAGCCCCATTCGTTGTCGTACCAGGCGACGACCTTCACCATCTTCTCGCCGAGCACCATCGTCGATGGGGCGTCGACGATCGCTGATCGGGAATCGTGGCGGTAATCCGAGGACACCAACTCCTCTTCGCTGTAGCCCAGGATGCCCACGAACTCGTCGGCTTTCGAGGCCGCCTTGAAGGCGGCGTTGACCGATTCGACCGTGACGGGCTTCTCGGTGTTCGCCACGAAATCGACGATCGACACGGTCGGCGTCGGCACGCGTAGCGCGAAGCCGTCCAGCTTGCCTTCGATTTCCGGAATCACCAGCGACAGCGCCTTGGCCGCGCCGGTGGTGGTCGGCACGATATTCTGGGCCGCGCCCCGTGCCCGGCGCAAGTCCGTGTGCGGGCCGTCCTGCAACACCTGGTCCGCGGTGTAGGAGTGCACCGTGGTCATCATCCCGGTTTCGATCCCGAAGTTATCGAGGATGATCTTGACGACTGGCGCCAGGCAGTTGGTGGTGCAGGAGGCATTGGAGACGATGTGGTGCTGGGCTGGATCATAGCGGGCCTCGTTCACGCCGAGCACGACGGTCAGGTCCTCGCCCTTGGCCGGGGCCGAAATGATCACCTTGCGAGCGCCGGCGTCGATGTGGCCGGACGCCAGGGCGGCATCGGTGAAGCGGCCGGTCGATTCGATCACGAGGTCCACGCCGAGGTCGCCCCAGGGCAGCGCCGCCGGATCCTTTTCTTCCAGCACCTTGACGAGGCGGCCGTTGACGGTGATGCCGTCGTCACTGGCGGAGATCTCGGCATCGTACCGCCCGTAGGTCGAGTCGTACTTCAGGAGGTGGGCGAGCGTGGCGTTGTCGGTCAGGTCATTGACGGCGACGACCTCGAAAAGGTCGTCAAAGCCGCCCTGATCGATTGCCTTGTAGACCTGGCGGCCGATTCGGCCGAACCCGTTGATGCCAACTTTGTACACCATGCACTGCTCCTCAATGGACTGATCTTGATGCAAATGGTCAGGAAAGTGCGGAACCGTAGGCTCCATCTATGCCGGAAAGACTACCAACAATCGGCCGCTGGTGTCGTTCTGTCCGGCGTTAACCTGGAGGGGCCGGTACCTGGCGCCGGGGAGCGGCGCCGCCGATCAGCGCCGTGACCTCGTCCGGCTCCAGGCCGTTCGCGACCGCGAGGGTAACGGGCAACTGCGCGAGCGAGGGGCGTTCGCGCGCGAGGTCGAGGAGCACGGCGGCCAGTTTCACCGGGTCGTGACGGAGCGGATTCTGGTCGTTGACCACATCCCTGGCGATGATGTCGACCCCGTTCGATGACTTCGCGGCGCCGTCGTAGATGACGGCTTCGACGTGCCAGTCCGGGCGGATCGCGGTGCCCGCCGCCGGGTTGTCGTTGACCAGCACGTAGTCGAGTTCGCCCTCGCCGAGATACTTCACGACTTCTCGCACGTGGTCGTCATAGCCGTAGTGGTCGGTCTCACCTTCCTGGGTGGCGACGTTGCAGACGTAGACGGTATCGCCCTGCGACCAACTGATCGCCTCGCGGATGCCATCGACCAGCAGGTTCGGCAGGACACTGGTGTAGAGGCTGCCGGGTCCGAGCACGATGAGGTCGGCGTTGAGGATCGCCGCCAGGGCGGGGTCGTAGGCCCTCGGGTGGGGCGGGTCGAAGAAGATGTCCGAGATCGCGGGCCGTTCGTGGGCGATCGCCGATTCGCCGCGGACCGTATCGCCGCTCGCCATGTTGGCGCAGAGGGTCACGTTCTCCAAAGTAGAAGGAAGCACCCGGCCCCGGACATTGAGGACGCGGGCCGATTCCAGGACCGCCTGCTCGAAGCTGCCGGTGACCTGGGTCATGGCCGTGATGAAGAGGTTGCCGAACGAGTGGCCGGAGAGTTCCGAGCCATCCTTGTCGAATCGGTAATGGAAGAGCTGGCTCATTGTCGACTCGTCCTCAGCCAGCGACACGAGGCAATTCCGGATGTCGCCGGGCGCGGGAATGTCGAAGGCATCGCGGATCCGCCCCGTGCTGCCGCCGTCGTCGGCGACGGTAACGATGGCGGTCAGGTTGACGTTGGCCTGCTTGAGGCCGCGGAGGAGGAAGCCCAGGCCGGTACCGCCGCCAATCGTGACGACATTGAATTCGGCCGGGACCGGCCCGAAGCGATCGCCGACGAAGATTTCGGCCACGGTGCGGCCGCTGGTGATCTCCTTGAGCAATGGCGACACGAGCGAATGGCTCAGTTTCCAGAGGGCGAAGCCAAAGAGGATGAGTCCGCCGCCGAGCAGGATCAGGCCCCGCCAGGGATGAGGGACGATCTGCAGGGTGACGACCTCGACGAACTCCTGCAAGCGCGCCGGAACCGAATAGTTGTCGTAGATCCAGGCCGCGCCCATCGCCAAGGCAAGGCTGGTGAGCACGATGGCGAACATGAAGAGTGCCATCCATCGCTTGATCTTCATTCCGGGCCGGAGCCACATCCTGAGTGTTCGACGATTCATGGTCCGTCCAGCAGTGTGGGCCACGTTGGTGTGAAGGTGGCGGCGGCGATGAGTGACGGCCTTCCCCAAGTATGGGGAGACGATGCACGCATGGGTTTTGGCTGGCAGTATAGCATCGGACCGGTGGCTGTACGCCGCGTACGAACGCCACTGGCCGTGGTTCGCTTTTTGTGCGCGTACCTGGGCTGGGACAATCAACCCCGATGCCGTTCGACAAACGTGCAGCACCCCGCATGGGACGTGCAAACACTTGTTGGCGCGGAAACGCCGCGCGAAACGCCGTGTCACCTCCAAGCGGCCCCAAGAAAGTTGACACTACGCCCAAACTCGCCGTACTATCGAGGAAGCGGGAAAGTGTCCGCCGCGTTGAGATGAAAGACTCCACCATGGTTTCAGCCGTCGCCCCCTCCATTTCGATTGACCTCGTACTTATTTCGCTCCCAGTAGGGAGCGGTTGGTGCGCGGGAGGGCAGCGGGCTGAGTAGCCAAATCGAATAGGAACTTCACCCAAATGCTGGCCTCCCTCTTCACCGGGAGGCTTTTTTGATGCCGATGCTACCGACCAATGGTGTCCGGAACGCATCCGAAGCCCTCGCGAAGACCCGATGCAGGGAACGCTGGGGCGCGACAGACCGGCGAGAAGGGCTTCCCCTGAAGTCCGGATTGCGGAGATGTCCCCGGTTCGCACGATGAGCGAACGATTCGGAATCGTCGTGTCGCGGACAGATCGCCAGCACCCCGCTGGTGAGGATGGAAACGGAGCAAGAGCATGGTCGTCGCCGATCCCACAATGGACGAACCACGAACCCAGGCAACCGCCGAAGCGCCGCAAGCCGCCCAAGAGGTGCTGAGCGGTGCCCGGATCACCTGCCGGAGCATCGACGCCGAGGGCGTCAAGACCGTCTTCGGCTATCCTGGCGGCGCCGTGATCCCCCTCTACGACGCGATTCCCGCCGCCAGTTTCAAGCACGTGCTCGTCCGGTTCGAGCAATGGGCCGCCCTGGCGGCGGTTGGTTACGCCCGGGCGACCGGTGACGTCGGCGTCTGTATCGCCACCTCCGGGCCCGGCGCCACGAACCTGGTCACGGCGCTGGCCGACGCCTTCCTCGATTCGGTGCCGATCGTGGCCATCACCGGCCAGGTCAACCAGTCCCTCATCGGCCGTGACGGCTTTCAGGAAGTGGACATCACCGGCATTACCTTGCCAGTCACCAAGCACAACTACCTGGTCCGCCGCCCCGAGGACATCGCCCCCACGATCAAGGAAGCCTTCTACCTTGCGCGGTCGGGCCGTCCCGGACCGGTGCTGGTCGATATCCCCAAGGATGTCTTCCTCGCCAGCGCGCCGTTCACCTATCCGACGAAAACCGGGCGCAAGAGCTACCAGCCGAATCTCGTCCCCAACATGCGGCAGGTCCGGCTCGCCGCCAACGCCATCAACAGCGCAAAGAAGCCCGTCATCATGGCCGGGCACGGCATCATCCTGAGCCGGGCCGAAGACGATTTCCGCCGCTTCGCTGAGCGCAGCGGCATCCCGGTCATCTACACCCTGCTCGGCCTCGGCGCGATGGACGAGCACCATCCCCAGTCGCTCGGTATGATGGGCATGCATGGCCACCGGCACGTCAACCGCGCGTTGGAAGAATGCGACCTGCTCGTCAACATCGGCGCTCGCTTCGACGACCGAGCGACCGGCAAGGTGGCCGGGTTCGCGCCGAACGCGAAGATCGTCCACGTCGACATCGATCCTGCCGAAATCGGCAAGAACATTCGCACCGATGTCCCGGTCGTGGGCGACGCCGGCGAGGCGCTCAAGCTGCTCGTCAACGAGGTGGACCAGCGGGATCACGCCTCGTGGATGGCCTGGATCCAGAGCGAGCGCAACGTCGCCCTCGAACGCGCCTTGGACGACATTCCTGAAACCCCCGAACCCTACGCTATCATCAAGGCGATTGCCGATGTCACGGATCGTGAGGCGATCGTGACGACCGATGTCGGCCAGCACCAGATGTGGTCAGCCCAATACCTGGGCATCAAGCACGGCATGCGCTGGATTACCTCCGGCGGATTGGGAACGATGGGCTTCGGGTTGCCCTCGGCGATCGGGGCCAAAATGGGCCGTCCCGATCTCGAAGTCTGGGCCGTCATTGGTGATGGCGGGTTCCAAATGTCGTCGAGCGAAATGGCGACAGCGGTCCAGGAGCGCCTGGACATCAACATCGCGGTCATCAACAACGGCCACCTAGGCATGGTCCGGCAATGGCAGGATCTCTTCCAGAACCGGAATTACTCGGAAGTCGCGATCAGTTCCCCCGACTTCGTCAAGCTGGCCGAAGCCTATGGCGCCACCGGCATCCGCGTGACGAAGAGCGATGAAATCGTGCCGGCGATCGAGCGGGCACGGTCGATCAAGGGACCGGTGCTCGTAGAGTTTGTGATTGATCCTGAAGCCAACGTCTACCCGATCGTGCCGCCCGGCGCCAGCAATTCGGAAATGATGCACCACCCGCAATGGGTGCCCGCCGAGGAGGATTTGTAGCCATGCAACGGTCGCACACGCTGGTCGTGCTAGTGGAAGATCAGCCCGGTGTCCTGAACCGGGTCGTCTCCCTCATGCGGCGCCGCCACTTCAACATCGATTCGATCACGGTCGGGCATTCCGAGCAGCCGGGTCTCTCCCGGATGACGTTGATCGTGACGGGTGAGGACAACGAGGTCGAGCAGGCCGGCAAGCAGCTTTACAAGTTGCTGGAGGTGGTGAAAGTCACCGACATCCCGGCCGAAGACGCGATCACCCGCGAACTCGTGATCGTTAAGGTCGCGGCCAAGGGCCCGCAGCGCGCCGAGGTGATCCAGATTGCCGAAATCTACAGCGCCCGGATTCTCGACGCCACACCGAACACGCTGATGATCCAGGCCACCGGTAGCGAGGACCACATCGATTCCTTCCTGGCCATGATGAAGGTCTTCGGCATTCGCGAAATGGCCAGAAGCGGCAAGATCGCGATGTCGCGTGGCTCGATGCCGGCCAAACAGGGCCGAATTGACCGGATCGGCGATGGCTCGTACGCTGTAGCCGACTGACGGACGGGAACGCGGGGGCATGAGAGGCCCCCGCTCTGTTTGTCTGGTACGTGGCGAATTGAAGGCAACGCGAGTTGCCCGAGGAGGAACTGATCTGATGCCGGCAGTGATCTATTACGAGAACGACGCCACCCTTGGTCCGCTTCAGGACAAGACGATCGCGATCATCGGCTATGGCGCCCAGGGTCACGCCCACGCGTTGAACCTGCGCGACTCTGGCCTGAGCGTCATCGTCGGTCTCCACGAAGGCAGCAAGAGCCGCGCCAAGGCCGAGGCCGAGGGTTTACGCGTCGAATCGGTGGCCGATGCCGCCCAGACCGCCGACGTCATCATGCTGCTCGTTCCCGACCACAAGCAAAAGAGCGTTTACGAAGAATCGATCAAGCCGCACCTGACCGCCGGCAAGACGCTCATGTTCGCCCACGGCTTCTGCATCCACTTCGGCCAGATCGAACCGCCCGCCGACGTCAACGTTTCGATGATTGCCCCCAAGGCCCCCGGCCAGCGCGTCCGTGAACTCTTCCAGGAGGGAGTCGGCGTGCCGGCGCTGATCGCGATCCATCAGGATCCGAGTGGAAATGCAAAGGAGGTGGGGCTCGCGTACGCGAGGGGAATCGGTTCCCTCAGCGCGGGCGTTCTCGCGACCACGTTCAAGGAAGAGACCGAGACCGATCTCTTCGGCGAGCAGGCTGTCCTTTGCGGCGGCGTCGCCGCCCTCATCACCGCCGGCTACGAGACGCTGGTCGAAGCCGGCTACGAGCCGGAGAGCGCCTACTTCGAATGCCTGCACGAGATGAAGCTCATCGTCGACCTGATCTACGAAGGCGGATTGACCCACATGCGCGAGGTCGTCTCCGACACCGCCGAGTGGGGCGACTACTACGCCGGGCGACAGGTGATCAACGACGACACCAAGGTGGTGATGAAGCAGATCCTCGGCAAAATCCAGGATGGCACCTTCGCGAAGGAATGGATCGCCGAGAACGAGTCCGGCCGCACGAACTTCCTTGCCCGCCGCGAAGCCGAAACGACGCACGAAATTGAACAGGTTGGTACCCAGCTGCGCGGGATGATGCCGTGGTTGAAGAGTGGCAAGGCCGCTCGCGACCAGGCCGCCGCCAACCGCAACTAAGGCGTAGTAATGCCTGGTAGGGGAGGCCCTTGTGGCCTCCCGCCTTGCCGGAGCGCACTCACGCCGCGAAAGGTGAGACACGACATGACCGACCAGGAGCGCAACGTACCGAATCCGAATTCGCGCGTGATCGTCTTCGACACCACCCTTCGGGATGGCGAGCAGTCGCCGGGCGCGACCCTCACCGCCGACGAGAAACTCGAAGTCGCGGACGCGCTGGTTGCCCTCAAGGTGGATGTCATCGAGGCGGGTTTCCCGGCCGCCTCACCGGGCGACTTCGAGGCGGTGTGCGCGATCGCCGCCCGTGCCAGGGGCGTGACCGTGGCTGGTCTGGCCCGCACCAGCGCCAAGGACATCGAGCGGGCCGCCCAGGCGGTCAAGCCCGCCGACAACCCGCGCATCCACACGTTCATCGCCACCTCCGATATTCACCTCGAACACAAGCTGCGGATGACGCGGGACCAGGTGCTGGAGCGCGTCTCCGAATCGGTCGCGCTGGCCCGGAGTTTCGTCAGCGATGTCGAGTTCTCCTGCGAGGACGCGACCCGCTCCGACCCGGACTTCATGGTCCAGGTTTTCGGCGCCGCGATCCGGGCCGGGGCGACAACGCTCAACATCCCCGACACCGTCGGCTACACCACGCCGGATGAGTTCGTGGCCCTGATCGGCTACCTCCGAGAGCGCGTCGAAGGCATCGACCAGTGCATCATCTCGGTCCACTGCCACGACGACCTGGGGCTCGGAACGGCTAACACGCTGGCGGCGGTCGGCGCTGGAGCGCGGCAGGTCGAAGTCACCATGAACGGCATCGGCGAGCGGGCCGGCAACACCGCCCTCGAAGAAGTCGTGATGGGGCTGGCGACGCGGTCGTCGCAGTTCGGCGGCGCCTGGACGGGTGTCGAGAAGCAGCGCCTGGTGCCGACGAGCCGCCTGGTCAGTTCGCTGACCGGGGTCGCCGTCCAGGTCAACAAGGCGATCGTCGGCGCCAACGCCTTCGCTCACGAGGC
>JACCYX010000311.1 GCA_013696265.1 Chloroflexia bacterium | reverse complement strand
GAATCCTTTTTCGCTGATCGAGTGCGGTCATGCCGCCATCGCCTGTCGGATCGCGATCTGCAGCGCGTCGGTGATCACGTCGTCGGCCTGCTCTACCGCTGACGCGGCCCAGTCGCCGGTCGACGTCCGCCAGTTAATGGGACGGGCAGGCTCGATCGCGGCACGGACCGCCTCCGGCGTCAACGGCTTGGCCCCGGCGGTGATCTCCGCACCGATCGTCGCCGCGATGGTGTCGACGTCAACGAGGTCACGGAGCAGTTCATCGAGCCGTCTGCTGACCTGCGCCTGGATGCAGCTCGCGGCCTCAGCGGAGATCACCGCGGCGTCCGGTACCACCTTGGCCGTAGCGCCGTGACGATCAAGGGCCTGGGTGATGTGGGCGACCAGTTGCGGCGTCGTCAAGGCGTTCAGCTCAACGCGCTCGCAGATCGCGGAAAATCGCGACGCCGGCTGGTCTGCCTTCCACAACCGCCGCTCGATCTCGCCCAGGTGTGGCAGCAACCGTGCCGGCAGATTGGATGCCCGCGTGAATGTCTCGGTTTCAAGGCCGAGCGCCTCGGCTTCGCCCAGCGTGAGCCCGATGTCGATCACGTCGACTCGGTGATCTGGCATGCGCGCGGTCTCCTCGCGCAACGTCAATGCGATGTTGTACCCAGCCGGGTCGGCGTCGTGCACGACGAAGATCGTGCAGTCCGGCGCAACCTCGGCCAGGAGTGTCCGGGCCGCGACGGAGGCGAAGCCGGCGCCGGCGATGATCGCCATGTCGTAGCGCTCGCCGAGCCGCGCCTGTTCGAGCACCGGCCAGAGTCCCTGCTTCTCGATGTAGAGAATCTTGTCGTAGGTCCAGGATGGCAGGTGGTAGTCCTCAACCTGCTGCGTGCCGAGGGGGACCGTGCGCCCGGTGTGGGGCTCGTACAGCGTGCCACGTGGCTCGTAGTACACGCCGGCCAGCTTGCCCATCCGGCGTTCGTACTCTGGCAGCAGGTTCTGGGTGAAGTAGACATCGTTGATCGGCTTGTCGGTCAACCGCTGCATCAACGGCCTGGCCTGGTAGAACACCGTCCGGGCGCTCGCTGGCCACGCGCCCCCGTCGGTCGCCTGTGACCAGGCCTGTTCCATCACGGCGAAGGCGGCATTCTTCACTGTCCATTCGGATGCTGCTCTTGACCGGTATGCAGCCTCTCGATGCCGAGCAGCTTTGGCGACATCCTTGCGCCGCCGCTCGGCATCGCTCCAGGCGGTCTTGGCCGTCTTCCAGATGGCGGTCGTGGCCGCCGCCACCAATGTCGGTGACGGATCGAGGCGACTCTTGCCTCGATCGAGGAAGGTCAGGCTGGGGCAGATGATGTGCAGGACCGCGGTATAGGTCGGGTTGCCCGGTCTGGCCGGGCCCGTCTCCACAGAGCAGGCGCGAAGCAAGCCGGCGGCCCCGAACCCGGACACTTTGTCCGCGTCCAGGAGGCTGTTGGCAAGGGGGTCACCAAAGGTGGGCGAGAAGTTGACTGCCGTCGTCAGGCCGCCCGGGGCGTCGGTCTCGGCCACGAAGGCCTCGACAATGATCGGGATGCCGCCGTCGAGCACGGCCTCCCTGGCGTACCAGGATTGCCGGATCCCATACCAGCGGTCAACGCAGGACTGGAGGTGCTCCTTGCCAATCGCGCCCAGCACGGGCGGCTTGGGTGGTCGTGAGGCCGCCTGCATCGCCGTGAGCAGCGCACCGACGTCGCCGTCCAGGTCACCCACTCGCCGGGCGTGGGGCAGCACGGTACAGACCTGCTTGGCCTTGGCCGTGCCGGTCAGGCCCATGAACTCACGGACGAAGTCGCGCAGGAGCTTGCCCCCGGTCCCGTTCGTCCGGCCGTGCGCAATCTCGGCATCGACCAACGATGCCAGCGCCGACACGCTGTACCAGTGGGGCGACGTTGGGTCCGACGGTCGCCACTTCTGCCAGGCGCCGGGGAATTCGACGCTCCTTTGGTAAGAATCGTCACAGTCGCTGACCTCGGATTGTGCAATGCACAATCGCGGTTCGGTGATCCGTGATTCTTACCGAAATCGTCGCGTGCCGGTTGCTGAGGGCAAAGGCCCGCGCCCACCACACCGGGTCGAGCTCCTGCCCGGCGCCTGGCAGGGTGAGCTCCACCTGCGTGCCCATCGTCCGCGGTCCACTAGTGATCTCATGGCCAGTGTCCACATTCCCTGCGGCATCGAGCCTGGGGCGGATCGTGTGACGTTGGCCGCAGGCCTCGATGATGATCGGCTCGTCGCCACCGAGCGCAGTCGGGATGCCAATCACCGTCTTCAGCGCGTTGCCCTGGGCGCCGCGCGTCGGTGAGCGATACCGGGACTTGTCGCTCGTTCGGGTGTTGAAGTCGAGAATCCGCTCCAGGACGTCCGGCGCCAGACCGGGGCCGTTGTCACCGATGCGGAGCCGGATGGTGTCGTCGTTGACCTCAATCTCGATCTCGATCTCCGGGGCAACGCCCGCCGTCTCGGCGGCGTCAAGGCCGTTGTCGACGAGCTCCTTCAAGGCAACGCGTGCGAATGCCGTCGCGTGTTGCCCGGTCTGCGCCGCCAGTTCCCGGGCGTCGAAGTACTCGCCGGCCCGACCAATGGTGTAGTGGGTGCGAATGAGCGTTGGCGCTCTCGTCGTCATCGAAGCCGTCTCCTATAGAATGGTCTCGCCCTCACCGATTTCTGTCGGTGTCAGGCGTCTCAGCAAGCGGCCGCATACCCGGCCGCTTGCTTTTTTTCGAAGTCCACCGGGATCGGTTCCTGCAGCCGGGCGAGATCCGCTCGTTGCACGAAGGTCCGCCGCTCTCCCATGAACCGGTAGGTCTGTAGCCCGTGGCGCTTGATCCACTTCCACGCTGTAGCTCGACTCACGTCTAGCTCGTCGGCAGCTTCATCCACGCTCACGTATTGAT
>JACCYX010000455.1 GCA_013696265.1 Chloroflexia bacterium | reverse complement strand
TTGGAACGACCGTGCTCGACCTCAACCTGGCCCAGGTGGGGCTGGTGATGACCGCCGCGTCCGTGCTCGACATGTCGATGTTCATCCCGGCGGGTGTGCTGATGGACCGCTACGGCCGGAAGTTCGCATCGGTGCCGAGCTTCGCGCTGATGGCAATCGGAATCGGGATGGTGCCGTTTGCCGGCAGCTTCGTTGGCCTGCTGATCGCTGCGCTCGTGATCGGACTCGGGAATGGGTTGGGGTCGGGAACGATGATGACGCTTGGGGCCGATCTCGCGCCGGAGGGGGCCACGGGCGAATTCCTCGGGATCTGGCGCCTTATTGGCGACGTGGGAATGGTGGCGGGACCGCTGGCGGTTGGTCTAATCGGAACGTGGCTGGGCCTGACCGGTAGCGCCATCGTACTCATGATTGCCGGATTCCTGGCGTCGGCCATCCTCTTCTTCCTCGTCAAGGAAACGCGTGTTCCCCCGGTCGTGCACGTTGCCGGGCCAGTCGAAACGCCAGGCGACTAGCGATGAGCATTGACCCCGGGTCCGCGGACTCGCGCAGGCGCACGGGCCGCAAGATCAGCGAAGGCGATCCCGACCTCATGCCTCGCGAGCGGCTGGAGCAGGAGGGGGCCGGTGTTCTGGCCGATCACGAGCTGATCGCGATCCTGCTCCGGACGGGAACCGCCAACGAAGGCGTGCTCCGGCTGTCGGCTCGCCTCCTTGAAGAGTACGGCGGATTCATCGGACTCCAGCGCCGTGACTATGCCGAGTTCCTGACGATGGGCGGCCTAGGGCCGGCGAAGGCCGCCACGCTCAAGGCGGCGCTGGAGATCGGACGGCGAGTCGCCAAGCTCCCGATCGAGGAGCGGCCGGCGATTGCTTCCCCGGAAGATGTCGTGAACCTGATTGGGTTCGAGATGGCCGCTTTGGAGCAGGAACAACTGCGAGTCGTGCTGCTCGATACGAAGAACCGGATTATCCGAAGCCCGATGGTCTATCAGGGAAGCGTGAACGAGGCGTCGGTGCGGATTGGTGAACTCTTTCGGGAAGCGGTGCGAGTCAATGCGGTCAGCATCATCCTCGTCCACAACCACCCATCCGGCGACCCCACGCCGTCAGGGGCGGATGTGGCGTTGACGGTCGAGGTGGTTGCCGCCGGGAAGCTGCTCGACATCGCCGTCGTCGATCACCTCGTGATCGGTCAGGGCAAGCACGTCTCGCTCAAGCGCTTGGGGCTTGGCTTCGCCAGAACTTGAAATGTGCAATACAAGGAGGGCGTTCCAATGCAGACAAGCAAACTCGGATTCGGCATCGTCGGCACCCTCGATCTCGACACGGTGAAGGCGATTGCGGTTCGGGCCGAAGCGTTGAGCCTCGACTCGCTCTGGGTGAACGACACACCTGGCGGCGATTCGCTGGTCCGGCTTGCAGCGGCGGCATCGGTGACATCGACCCTGCGGCTCGCGACCGGCGTGATTTCCGTCGACCGCAAACCGGCCAGGCAAATCGTCGAAGAGGTGATGGCGCGCGGCTTGCCGCTCGACCGGCTCACGATCGGCGTTGGCAGCTCGGCTCCGCCCAGCCCGCTGCGGCGCATGGCGGAGAACCTGGCCATCCTCCGGGAAGGGCTCGACGTGCCGGTGATGGTCGGGTCCCTCGGACCGAAGATGCGAAAGCTGGGCGCGGAACAGAGCAACGGACTCCTTTTCAACTGGCTCACACCCAGGTTCGCACTGGACACGACGAACGAGTTGCGGAATCGGGCCGCGGACGCCGGCAACGTGAGCGTGAAATCCGCGACGTACGTGCGAACGGCACTCGGCGACGACGCCCTGACCAGACTTGAGGAAGAGGCGGCGCGGTACTCAACGATTCCGTCCTACGCCGCCAATTTCGAAAGGCTTGGGATTACGGCGATGGAGACGGCGGTGTACGGGGAGAGCCAGGAAGCGATCGTGTCCGGCATTTCGGCCTTCGACGGCACGGTCGATGAAGTCGTGGTGCGAGCTCTCACCCCGACGGACGATCTCGATCATTACATTCGCCTGCTGGAGGCGATTTCGCCCCTGGCTCAATCGAACGGGGTGTGATCCCGGAGTTCGCGCAGGAGTCGGGCTTTGGTTGAGTCATCGGCGAATGACTGGTTGATTGTGTCGGCCACTATCGTGGCCACCTGACGTCGGTCGAGGTCGAGAAGCGACGTCACCAGCGCGTACTCCGAGACGAGTGACGTTCCGAACATTGGCGGGTCGTCGGAGTTGATCGAGAACCGGACTCCCGCTTTCAGGAAAGTCTCGAGAGGCAGCAACTCATCGCTCGCGATCACACCGGTGCGCAGATTGCTGGTCGGACAGATCTCAAGCGGTATCCTTCGTTCACGGAGCATGGTCATCAGCGCGGGATCGCGCGCGGCCGCGATGCCATGACCGATCCGTTCCGCGCCGAGCAATTCGATGGCCTCCCATATTGACTCGGGCCCAGCCGCTTCTCCAGCATGGGCGACGACGTGGAATCCGGCCCGGCGGGCTCGTTCGAAGGCACGGGCAAACGTTCCGGCCGGATTGCCAACCTCGTTGCCGCCGAGACCCAGCGCGACGATACCGGAGTCATGGCCGGCATCGATCTTCCAATCCACCGTGCGATCGGCCGAAACTGGGCCGGACGCCGCATCCCGGACACCGTCCGCGATCCATCGCAGTTCGAGACCGTCACGCAACCGGGCCCGCTCGCGGGCGGCGTTCATGTGTTCCAAGGCGTCGGCCATAGCGATGCTGCGGCGCCGGAGGTGCGGTTCGGGATTGAAATGCAGCTCGGCGTAACGCACGCCTTGGCGGCTGAGATCGACGGCATACGCATCGACCGCCTGGCCAAGGTCGGCTGCGGTGCGGAGACAATCGGAGCACATCGTGAACGTCTCGATGAACTCGGTGAAATTTCCGTACTTGAACAGGCTATCGACGGGTTGTTCGTCGCCGATGCCGAGATCGACGTCGTACCGCCGGGCGAGGGTCAGTAACGTCGCGGGGTTCAGCGTCCCTTCGAGATGCACATGAAGCTCGACTTTGGGCATCGTGACCAGCCAATCGGGCACGGACGAATCCAGCAGCGTCGACATAATCGGGCGAACCTTTCGGCTTGCGAATTGGCTGGACGGCCCTCTGCCAGAAGGAGGGTCAGTTGGGGCATGGTACAATCTGCCACTGCCGAGGGGGCGACGCCAGCACACCACGCGTACTTGCGTGCGATCGATTCCACCCACCATTGAACTCCACCATTAGAGGAAAACCGATTGCCAAAACAGGTTGGAATTGATCTCGGAACGGCCAATGTCCTGGTCTTCCTGCGAGGCCGGGGCATCGTGATCAACGAGCCGTCGGTCGTCGCGATTTCGGCCAAGGACGGCAAGGTCAAGGCGGTCGGCCTCGAAGCGCGCAACATGCTCGGCCGCGAGCCGCGCGACACGATCGAGGTCGTGCGCCCGATGCGGGACGGCGTGATCGCCGACTACATCGTCACCCAGAAGATGCTCGAGTACTTCATCAACAAGGCCTGCGGGCGCTTTTCCCTGATCCGGCCGGACGTCATGATCTGCGTTCCGGCCGGTGTCACTGGCGTGGAACGGCGGGCGGTGCGCGATGCCGCCTTGAACGGCGGCGCGCGCCGGGCCTACCTGATCAGCGAACCACTGGCCGCCGCGATCGGCGCGCGGGTGCCGGTCGCCGATCCGTCGGGCAACATGATCATCGACATCGGCGGCGGCACAACCGAGGTGGCGGTGATCTCGCTCAACGGGATCGTCGTCGCCCGCTCGCTGCGGGTGGGCGGCAACCGTTTCGACGAGGCGATCAGCAGCTACATCAAGCGCTAGTACAACCTCCGCGTCGGCGAGCGCACGGCGGAGGAAGTCAAGATCGCGATCGGCAGCGCCATGCCGCTGGAAGAGGATCGGGTCATGGAGGTCCGGGGCCGTGACGAAGTCGCGGGCTTGCCGCGCACCATTCAGATCCACTCCAACGAGATCACCGACGCCATCACCGAGCCGCTGGAGGCTATCATTGGCGCGGTACGGGCGGTTCTGGAAGAAACGCCGCCGGAACTGTCGTCGGACATTATCGACAAGGGGATGATCCTGACCGGTGGCGGCGCGATGCTCCGGCACTTGCCGGATTTGCTCACGGAAGTGACCGGGGTGCCATGCTACGTCGCCGACGATCCGCTTTCGTGCGTCGCGATCGGCACCGGGTTGGCGCTGGAACACATGGATATCCTGCGGGATAGCCTCGAAGAACCATAGTCACGGGTCCAAATCGACGCGCGTTCCGTTGCCGGGGCTCTGGAACGCTTGAAAGCGATGCTATCGCTGACGCATTGGGGGGGAAGAGCCAGTCATGCAACGCAACCTCAACACGCTCCACGGGCTATCCCGATTGCGCTGGTGGTGCTCGCTTACCATTGCGGCGCTCGTCATCACCGGCTGCGGTCCGTTGGGCGACGACGATGCCGACCCCACCGCGACGGAGGACACCATTTCCCAGCCGATCGTGGCTACTGACGAAGCGCCACATGCGACACCGGCGAGCCAGTTCGAATCGACGGTCGGGCCCGAATCCACGCCCGTCGTGAGTCTCTCCACCCCGGTCGTCACTGATGCCACGGTCGAGCCCGCGGGTAACGCGGCGACGCCGGTTCAGTCGAATATCGCGATCGCGGGCACGCCGGTTGAACCGCAAGGGACGCAGGCGCCCGTCAACGGTACGTCCGGTGCGGACTTAAGTGGCTCGGACGGCACCTCCGGCGCTACCCCGGACCAGGGCGCCTCCACGGGTGGGACGGATGTCTCGCCCGCCGTGGCGGATTCAGCGACACCGGCGGCTGGCGTGACCCCGGAGGCGTTGAATCTGGACGAGCTGGAGCCACTTTCCGTTTCGAGTTGCGAGCCGGAGTCGATCCCGCCATACACCGGCGGGCAGGTTATCTACCTGACGAACTCGGATGTCAACTTCCGGACCGGGCCGGGCGCCGATTGCGACGCGATCGGCGATGGACCCATCGGCATCAATATTCCCGTGCTGTTGTTGAGCGGGCCGGTCGTTCGGACGGATATTGACGACCAGTTCGAGTGGGTCCAGGTGCAAATCGGTAGCGAAACGGGTTGGGTAGTGCTCGACGTGCTCGATCCGGCGCCGTAACCGATTACCCAAAGCAAGGGGCCGCCCGATGATGGTGAGGGCGGCCTTTTGGCGTGCGGCTCCTTGATACCATGTGGACATCATCGGCAACCCTCTTCCGAAACTCACTCGTGCCCACCGGGCAGGCAGGACACCGCGCTCATGATCTTCCCACGCGAAAGCGGCATCTTGCTCCATCCAACCTCGCTGCCCGGTCCGCACGGGATCGGGGATTTCGGCGCGGACGCGTTCCGGTTCGTCGATTGGTTGGCCGAGGCTGGCCAGAAACTCTGGCAGATCATGCCGCTCGGACCGACCGGTTACGGAGACTCCCCATACTTCTCACCATCGGCCTTCGCCGGCAATCCCTTGCTGATTTCGTTGACCTGGTTGCGTGGCGACGGGTTGCTCGATGAAGAGGACCTTGCCGACGCGCCCGGCTTTCCCGATGACCACGTGGACTTTGGCGGGGTGATTGCCTTCAAGGATCGCCTCCTGCGTTTGTCCTACGTCCGCTTCGAAAGCGCCGTCGGTGACTCGCAACGAGCCGCGTTCGACCGGTTCCGTGCCGAAGAAGCCTGGTGGCTCGACGACTACGCACTGTTCATGGCGGTCAAGCACGCCAACGACATGCGAGGTTGGCAGGAGTGGGACGAGCCGATTCGGACAAGGGATGGGGCCGCCGTGGTTGCCGCCCGCACGGCGTTCGCGGATCAAATCGCCTACATCCAATACGTGCAGTTCCAGTTTCAGCGGCAATGGTTCGAACTCCGGGCCCATGCCAACGACCGGGGGGTGCGGATCATCGGCGACATCCCAATTTTCGTGGCCGAGGACAGCTCGGACGTCTGGGCGAATCAGACGCAATTCAAGGTCGATGCCGAGGGCCGGGCGTTGGCGGTGGCAGGAGTGCCGCCGGATCCCTTTTCCGCCACCGGGCAAATCTGGGGCAACCCGCTCTACGACTGGCGGACGATGCGACAGGATGACTTCCTTTGGTGGCGCCAGCGCATCGGACGCACCCTGCAACTCGTCGACATCGTGCGTATTGACCACTTTCGCGCCTTTGCCGCGGCCTGGGTGGTCCCGGCCGGGTCGGAAACCGCCGCGACCGGGCATTGGGAACGATCCCCGGGCGGCGAGGTTTTCGCGGCCATCCGCCGCGAGTTCGGCGAGGCGCCGGTCATTATCGAGGACCTCGGCGTGATCACGCCCGACGTCATCACGCTGCGGGAGATCCTGGGCTTCCCCGGCATGAACGTCCTGCAGTTCGCCTTTGAGAATGACCCATCCAATGTCTACCTGCCTCACAACTACCGGCGCGGCTCGGTGGTCTACACCGCGACGCATGACAACCAGACAACCGTGGGCTGGTTCGCGTCGAAGCCCGAAGCCGAGCGCGAGGCCATCCAGCGCTACCTTGGCCGTGACGGCGCGGACATCGCGTGGGACATGATTCGCCTGGCGCTCTCCAGCGTGGCCGACACCGCCATCATTGCCATGCAGGACGTGTTGCGCCTGGGTGACGAGGCGCGCATGAACGTGCCGGGCCAGACGCTAGGCAACTGGTCGTGGCGATTCCTCGACACCCAACTAGGTACTAGCCTGGCGAACGGCTTGCGCGAACTTACCTGGCTTTACGGTCGGTTGGGAGAGGATGACGCGCCACGCGGCGCGAACCCGTGGGACTACACTAATCCCGATGGCGTACACAAGGCCCATCAGCCTTGACGGTCCGAATTCCTTCATTCAATTGATACATGATCCATCCGGCTCGAACCTGAAAACCATGAAATGGAGACCCGCATGACGAACGCTTCTGGCGCATTCACCTTTGTTCTTCACAGCCACCTGCCCTATGCCCGACAGGCCGGAATGTGGCCTCACGGTGAAGAGTGGGTCCACGAAGCAATCGCCGAGACGTACGTTCCATTGCTCAACGCCTTGTACGACCTCGCCGAGGAAGGGGTCGACTACCGGATCACGATCAGCGTCACCCCGATCCTGGCCGAGCAACTCGCCGACCCGCTGATCCAGGAGCATTTCCTCACCTACGCCGAAGAACGGGCGGCTTGGGCGGCGGCCGACATCGGCCGTTTCGAGGATGCCAACGATCCCGAAATGAAGCAGTTGGCGATCTACTACCACCATTGGTATTCGCGCATGCTGTCGTCGTTCCGCGACCGGTTCAAGTCCGATGTCATAGGCGCGTTGGGCAAGTTGCAGGAAGACGGCTACGTCGAAGTGTCGACCAGCGCCGCGACGCATGGCTACCTGCCGCTGCTTGCGCGGGACTCCTCGATCTACGGCCAACTGGAAACGGGCGTCCAGTCCTACGAGCGGCACTTCGGCCGCAAGCCGACGGCGATCTGGCTACCGGAGTGCGCCTACCGCCCCGCGTATTGGGACGAAACCTCTGACGGCCAGACTCAGCGACCGGGGATCGAGTCGTTTTTGGCGGCGCAGGGCATTCGCGTCTTCTTCACGGAAACGCATTCGGTCGAGGGCGGGAATCCCGTTGGCAAGGCGGCCGGGGAGGCGATCGGCGTTTACGGCGCGGTGGCGCGCCGCTACACCCTCGAGCTGACGCCATCGGAACAGGAGGAACCGGGCACGACCTACAAGGCGTACTGGGTCGGCGATGCCGCCGGCGAGGTGGCTGTGCTGGGCCGCAACAGCCGCACCGGGCAGCAGGTCTGGTCCGGCGATTTCGGCTACCCCGGCGACCTATGGTATCGGGAGTTCCACCGCAAGGATGGCGTTTCCGGCATGCAGTACTGGCGGATCGGCGGGCCAGGGCTGGATCTGGGCAGCAAGCCAACCTACGACCCGGATCGAGCGCGGGAGCGGACGGCCGACCACGCGCGGCATTTCGCCAGCCTCGTGGAGGAACTCACTACCGGGTATCACGAATCTACCGATCAATACGGCATCATCGCCTCGAATTACGACACCGAGTTGTTCGGTCACTGGTGGTTCGAGGGCGTGGACTGGATCAAGGAAGTGCTGCGTCTGCTCGCGGCGTCCGACTCGGTGGACCTGACCACGGCCTCCACGTTCATCGAGGAGCACCACCCGGACCGCGTGATGGCGCTCCCGGAATCCAGTTGGGGTTCCGGCGGCAACCACTTCACCTGGCTCAACCCGGAAACGGAGTGGATGTGGCCGATCATTCACGGCGCTGAGCGACGGATGGAGAACCTGGCCGGGGCCAACCCCGAGCCGTCAGGAATGCAAGCCGACCTGCTCAACCAGGCCGCGCGCGAACTGCTCTTGCTGCAGAGCAGCGACTGGCCGTTCCTCGTCACCACCGGCCAGGCGAAGGACTACGCCTCCCAGCGGTTCACCGAGCATGTCGACCGCTTCCAGGCGCTCGCCGACATCGCCGAGCGCGGTGGAGATGTGACCACCGAGGAAAGGGACATGCTGGCGGCGCTGGCCGACCGCGACAACCCGTTCCCGGCCATCGACTACCGCTCCTTCACCGAGCGCCAGGGCAACGCCGGGAGCCGGTGATCGGCCCGGAGGATTACCCGGAGGTTCGCCCGGTGACGACCACGTCGGCGTCGAACCGGACCGGGATCCGGCCGGACCACGGGCCCTGCCGGGTGCCTTGCAGCCAGGGCTTCTGCAGGTATCGCTGCACCCAGTGACCGAGCGGCACGTAGACGGCGTTGTCGATCAGGATTTGCTCCGCCATTCGGTGCGCCTCGTTCCGTGTTTCGGCGTCCGTGCTCGCGTTCGCCGTGGCAATTAAGTCGATGAACTGGGTGGCCGTCTCGCCGGGCGCCTGGCCGTCGATGCCGGTCAACTCCGGCGACCAGTTGAACCAGCCCGCCATGTACGGCGAGGTCGATGACCCGATCGTCTGGACCAGCGCGGCCGTGTCGGTCACGGTCCACCACCAGACGATATCGAACTGGCGGCCACCGTTGTCGCCTTGCAAGGCGTTGACCTGCTCGTCGGTCAACGTCGCATCATGCCGAATCGTGAGGCCGGAGTTCGTG
>JACCYX010000301.1 GCA_013696265.1 Chloroflexia bacterium | reverse complement strand
CGCCACCCTGGCTGCATTGGCTCCCCGCCGCGACTGGCGCGAATGTCGGCACGCCATCCACACAGGTATCTGTCGTGCACTGGTTGCCATCGTCCCCAGGGACATCGGTGTTGTCGGCGATGAGGATGACGCCGCCAGCGCCATCGCACACGTTCTGCTTGCAGTCGCCGCTCGTTTGGTCGCTGGTTGGCGTGCCTTGCGGGGCGAACTCGGCGCCGCATATGCCGCCATTGCACGAGCGCGTTTGGCACTCGGTATCGCTGCCTGGGCAATCGCTCGCCGTCAGGCAGCCGACACAGGTTCCGGTCGCGTCGCACACCGCGCCGCCGCCATCGCCGCACGCGGTCCCCTCGAGTTTCGGGGTATGGGAGGGAACGCCGTTCAGGCAGCTGTCGGTCGTGCAGCCGTTGTTGTCTTCGGGACGATCGGCATCGTCAGGAACCGAGGTCACCGCACCGGAGCCGTCACAGACGTTCTTGCGGCAATCGCCAGCCGTTTGCTGGCTGGTTGGCGTGCCCGCCGGGGTATTGACGAAGCCGCACACGCCAGAGACGCAGGATCGCGACCGGCACTCGATATCGCTTCCTGGACAGTCCGTGGCGAACGCGCACTGAGGAGCGGGCGGGGCGGCACACCGGCGATTCGTGCAGGTGCCGGAACAACACTGCTTGGCATTGGTACAGGAAGACCCCTCACCGTAACACTTGGAGGGTTTATCGGCCTTGGGTGCGCCAAGTGCCTTGGACGACCCGCCAAACAGGCCGCCTACAGCGGCGCCGGCGAGTCCGAAGATGCTGCGACGGGAGCGTCGCGTCGCCAGGGCTTTCGTGAGATTATCGAATCGTTCTCCGTCCATGAATCCTCCCACGTGAGCGCCAGGCGCACCAAGGCACCTGGCTGGATAGCCAACGGTCTCAGCGAGGTTCGCCATCCGCTCCTCTCACCGGGCAGGCGATCCAGCAGACCGCGGTGAGCTTTGGACTCCGCGAGGATTGTTCTTGACGTAACGATTATACCTTCCGCGTCAATACTTTTGGGCGGCTGGGCTGCGGTTCGAGTGCGATTCACGTTGTGGTAACGCGCGTGTCGTCCATGAGCCTCCCCGGTCAATCTCGGACAGTGACGGCGGTGGCTCATCGAACCCACCGCCCCACCGCTATCAGACGAGTGTAGGGATGCTTCACCAGCGTTGAAATACGTCATTCAACGTATTCGTGCGCGATTGATGGCCGTTTCCCGTTGGGGTACCGGCAACTGATGTTGGCGTTCAGGGCGGGACAACAAAATGGCGAATGGCTCGATGGCCGTCGGCCCTGGCCAGCAACTGACCTCGTCAATCCGCGCTCCCGGCCTGCCCGGCACTGGTGCCGGCCAGGGCGAGGACCGCCGGGGCGCCGACCGTGACCTCTGACGCAATCTGTCCTTCGCTATCGATCAGGACCGCCGAAGGCGTCCCGCCTGCCCCAAATGCGCGACCGGTCTCGAACCCCTGATCCAGCACGACGGTCGATTGTATCCCCATCACCCGGTTCGCCTCGACCGTGCCGGTCGAGATGACGAGCAGCCGCGGCGCGCCTGTAGGCGGGTTTGCTTCCCACGCCTTGAGGTCATCCACCATCCGGCTGCAGAAGCCGCAGCCCGGGTTCCAGAAGAGCACGAGCGTCCGGTCGCCCTGGTACTCCTTCAGGCTGACTGCCTTGGCGTCGAGGTCCGGTAATGTCACCGCTGGCGCCGGTTGGCCAACCCTCGATACTGGCCGGGCCGGCGCCGAACCATTGCCGTTTGGCGAAGAGGGATGCACGGGGACCGGTCTGGTCGCCGTGCGCGTGATGAGCGCCCGGATCGCGTCCGAGCCAAGCGCGGCGGGAGCGCCAATCGTGCCGTCCGGAAGGATCAGCACGGCGCTGGGGGTGGGAACCGATTGATACGCCTGCGAGACTTCCCGATCCCGCTGCAGGAGCACCCGGCTGATGCCGTGCTCGCCAGCCCTGGCGGCGTTTGCCTCGCGGG
>JACCYX010000431.1 GCA_013696265.1 Chloroflexia bacterium | reverse complement strand
CCACCAGGTCGTCGATGTAGAGCACGTCGCGCACCTGCTTGCCGTTCCCGAAGATCGTGATCGGCTTGCCGGTGACGAGCGCGATCACGAACCAGGCCAGCCAGCCCTGGTCTTCCACCCCCATCTGCCGCGGCCCGTAAATGCACGATTGGCGGAAGACGACGGTCGGCAGGCCGTAGATCCGGGCGTAGTCCCGCACGTACTGGTCGGCGGCGCCCTTCGAGCAGCCGTAGGGGGAGTGAAAATCGAGCGGCTGCGTTTCCGGCGCCCCGTTCGGGATGTCGCGGTAGGCGTAGCCGGTGTCGCTCTCGACCGTCGGTACGTCTTCCATCTCGCCGTAGACCTTGTTGGTCGAAGAGTAGACGACGATTGCGTTCCGTCCGGCGGCGCGCACGCCTTCAAGGACGTTGAGCGTACCCAGGGCGTTGATCTCGAAATCCAGGCGCGGGTTGACGACCGAGGTCGTCACCGCCGTCTGGCCGGCGAGGTGGAACACGACCCCGGCTTCGCGAGTCGCGCTGAGGCAGACATCGGCATCGGTGACGCTGCCGGTGATGACGTTCAGGGCATCGCCGTGTTGGTCGCGCAGCCAGCGCACGTTGCGCTCGATGCCCGGGCGGGAGAAGTCGTCCAGGATCGAGACCCGTTGGCCGCGTTCGAGGAGCCGGTTGGCCAGGTTCGCCCCGATGAAGCCGGCGCCGCCGGTAATCAGCACGTTTTGTCGTTCGGTCATAAGCGGTCAGGGTTTCCCTTCTCTACATGCGTAGATTGCGGCGAGTCAGCCTGGGGCAGAGTCCCCCTGGCGGGGGCCATTCTTCCCCGGTCGCTCAAGACTCGCGCGCCGCGACGCTTCACTATCCCGCATCCACTGCCTGATTGCACGATGGAGGGAGCCGTTGGCCAACGCGTCGGTCGAATCCAGGTACTGGTCGAGTCCACCCAGGTGGAGCGGCAGCGCGCGAACGGCCGGGGCGCCCATTCGTCCCAATCCGTCTCGTCGAGCATCAGGATGAGGCGCGGCCCCCCAAGTCGTGGTCCGCCGACCACGCGGTGTCGTAGCCGAGCACGCCGGACCCGACCCCGAACAAGCCGGCCGCGCAGAGATGGCGCTTCGCTGCCTCCTTCGTCGGAAGACGGCCGAGGGCGGCCAATCGGGGTGGCCCAATTGGTGAAACGTGGCACGTCCCGCGGTCCGCATCCGGAGGTGAGCAGGTCCGGTTACACCAGTAGCGGACGTAATCGGCACGACCCTCTTGCCCTCCTATCGCGGCTCTGATAAGGTTCGTCCAGAAGCGACCAGTCGAACGTGCGGGCCTGTTGTCCCGAACCGCGGCACCGATGACGATGCCGCCCGGATACCCCGCCGCATGGAGCGAGTTCCCGATTCCGGACGCCGGGCTCGCCGATGGAGGGACCGGCATGACATGGAAACTGCTTGGCAAGCGGTTCGGGCTCTTCCTGATCGTGATCTGGGGCGCCGCGACCCTGAACTTCTTCCTGCCGCGTCTCGCGCCCGGTGATCCGATCAGGGAGCGGCTCTTCGCGCTCTCGACCCAGGGCGGCCTGACCCAGACCGGCGTCGAGGAGATGGTCGCCTCCTACAACGCCCGGTTCGGCCTCGACCTGCCGCTCTGGCAACAGTACCTCAACTACCTCGTCGACATGCTCCGCTTCGATTTCGGCTATTCGCTCTCGCTGTTCCCGGCCCAGGCATCGGACCTGATTTTCGACGCCCTGCCCTGGACGGTCGGCTTGCTCCTGGTCACCACGCTCATTTCGTTCGTGCTGGGCACGTTGCTGGGGGCGTTGATCGCCTGGCCGCGCTCGCCGAAATGGCTGGAATACCTGGCCGCGCCGATGCTCACCCTGGCGGCGATTCCCTATTACCTGTTGGCCCTGGTGCTGCTCTACGTGCTCGCCTTTTCCTGGAAATGGTTCCCGCTCTCCGGCGGTTACACCGCCGGCACGCAGCCCAATATGAGTCTCGATTTCTGGTGGGATGTGCTCAAGCACTCGATCCTGCCGGCGCTCTCGATCATCCTGGCGGCGATCGGCTCGTGGGCGATCGGGATTCGGGGCATGATGATTTCGACCAACGGCGAGGATTACATGACCTTCGCCGAGGCTCGGGGCCTGCGCGGCAACACGATGTTCTTCCGCTATGGCATGCGCAACGCCATGCTGCCGCAAATCACGTCGCTGGCCCTCTCGCTCGGCCACATCGTCAGCGGCGCCCTCATCGTCGAGGTTGTCTTCACCTATCCCGGCGTCGGATCCCTCCTCTTCAACGCGATCAGGGGCGCCGATTACTTCGTGGTCTACGGCGTCGTGTTCATGGTCGTGCTGGCGCTCGGGTTCGCCACGATGCTGGTCGACCTCGCCTATCCATTCCTCGACCCTCGTATTCGCCACTAGATCGGGAGGAACTCCATGGGCACCATTCTCGTGGGCCAGGCCGCCCCGGCGGCGGATACGGCCCAGACCAGCGTCCGGCGGCAGATGGGCTTCGCCAGGTACCTGAAACGGAATCCCAAGCTCGTCGCCGGCTTGATCATGTTCAGCGCGCTCCTCGTGTTCTCGTTGCTCGGACCCTTGTTCATCGACCGCGAGCTGGCGCGGCCGATGTCCGCGATCCCCAGCCAGCCGCCATCCTCGACCTACCCTTTCGGCACGGATGACCAGGGCCGCAACCTGCTCGCCGTGGCGGTCGTCGGCCTGCCGCTCACATTGCAGGTCGGCCTCATCGCCGGGCTGGTCGCAATCGTGCTGGGAACCGTGCTCGGGCTGACCGCCGGCTACGTCGGCGGCATCACCGACCTCCTGATCCGGGGTATTTGCGACATCCTGCTCACGGTGCCCGGACTGGTAGTGCTGATTACGGTCGCGGCGTCGATCCAGGGCGCGATCAGCGTCCAGTTGATGGCACTCGTGGTTGCCTCGCTGGCCTGGATGTGGCCGGCCCGCACGATCCGCTCCCAGGTCCTAACCCTCCGCGAGCGCGCCTACGTCCAGATGGCCAAGCTCTCCGGGATGAAGACGCCGGAAATCATCTTCCGCGAGATCATGCCGAACCTGCTGCCCTTCCTGGCGGCGAGCTT
>JACCYX010000426.1 GCA_013696265.1 Chloroflexia bacterium | reverse complement strand
ATCGAAAAGGGACGACCTGTGGTGGTTTCCCGTCCCTTCCCCGCTCCGAACGACGGGTGAACGCACCGTTCGGTGGTCGAGCACACCACAAGATATTGTGGTTACCTTGAATTTGTCGGTACAGATGTACCCCGGTCGCATACGATTTTCGCGCGAAGACGGACAGGGTGTCCGCCCAGTTCGCCGCGGACGGTTAGATTTGAATCGCCACCAAACGGGCGGACGACAGATTCGACCAGGTACGCGCCCGGTCAGATCTCGTTCGCGGGTCGAATCAGGTCCGCCCCTAGTTCGTTGTGTGTTCGTTTTAGCGATGAAGGTTCCACTTGCCTTGATGCCTACACTGGCAGCAGGCCCTCGACCTTGAACAACCCGGCGTTGAGGATCGACGCTCCGGCCGCCCAGCGGATGGAGCATGAGGAAACTCACCGAAACGAGGCCGTTCACCTCACCCGAACCGCACCCTGTTCTCCCGCTATGGCTTCCAAAATATGCACTCCAGAATGATTGTGAACCGGTGAGGAGTCATCCGGCTCGATCCCAAGCATCAGATCGGACAACGCTTCTTCGCCATTGTCGAGGACAAACTTTGTAGTCGACTCCGCAATGACGTTGAGTTCTCGCGTCTCAAGGAGCAGCGTACTGGATGGAATGTCCCAAAGCGTGTACTTCGACATTGCGAAACTCCTTTTTATCGCTCAATTGTAACCGTGTCGAGATGCCAATTTGAATCGAGACAAGCGTGGAGTTCGGAGAAGTCGCCCAGTACCGTGAGATGGTCTCCTGGCCCGACAAGGTGCAGAATCCGAAGCGGTGAATCCATAGGTATCGTATACCTCACCACCGTGGTGCCCAGGCGAGGAAACCTTCGAGCGTTGGCGAGAACCGCGTTCAGCGTGGTGTAGACGCTCAATCCGCGTGCCGCGCGCTGTACCGCCTCCGGCTGGGCGGCAAACGATCGTCTGATGCCAGCGGCAACATATTCTTCGGGAAACCCAGGAGGGAATCCTTTGCACAGTCGATACACGATGAGGTGCTGATTGGCCTCAGGAGTTTCCATGTCGTCAGCGTATTGGTCGTCGGTCGCGGTGACAACAGCCGCAACGCCTCATCGGTCAAGTTCGGCTTCCATCATGGCAGCAAGTCCTCGACCTTGAAGAGTTCGGCGTTGAGGATCGACGCGCCCGCCGCGCCGCGGATGGTGTTGTGGCCGAGCACCACGAACTTCGTGCCCAACAGCGGGCACTCCCGAACCCGGCCGACGATCGAGGCCATGCCCTTCGCGTCGTCCCGGTCGAAGCTCGGCTGGGGCCGGTTCGGTTCCCTCCGCACGATCACCGGTTGCGGGGGCGCGCTCGGGAGGCCCAACTCCTGGGGACGGCCCCGGAACGCCTCGAAGGCGGCGATCACGTCGTCCGGGGATGGCGCCCCCCCCAGCCGGATCGAAACGCATTCGGTGTGCCCGTCGCGGACCGGGACCCGGTTGCAATGGGCGCTGAGCACGAAACTGGCCGGCGCGAAGCCGCCGACCGCCGTGTATCCGCCGAGCAGCTTCTGGCTCTCGGACTGCATCTTTTCTTCCTCGCCCCCGATGTAGGGCACGACGTTGTCGATCATGTCGAGCGAGGGCACGCCCGGATACCCCGCCCCGGACACGGCTTGAAGCGTCGACACCAGCACGCCTTCGATCCCGAAAGCATCCTGCAAGGGCTTGAGGGCCAGCACCAGGTGGATCGTTGAGCAGTTGGGATTGGTGGCGATGTACCCTTTCCAGCCCCGGTTCGCCTTCTGCGCTTCGATGGCGGCGACGTGTCCCGGGTTGACCTCAGGGATCAGGAGCGGGACATCCGGTTCCATCCGGTGCGTCGAGGTGTTGCTGAGCACGGCGTGGCCCTCTCGCGCCAGCCGTTGCTCGATCTCTCCAGCCACTTCACCGGGAAGACCGGAGAAGACCACGGGGCTATGGAGTTCCGCGTGGTAGTCGAGCACCTTCAGCCCGGCCACCGATTCCGGCATCCGCGCGCCGAGCCGCCAGTCGGTGGCCTCGCGGTAGGTCTTTCCCGCCGATCGCTCTGAGGCCACCAGTTCCGCCACCCGGAACCAGGGATGATCCTCCAGTAACTGCACGAAACGCTGCCCGACATTGCCCGTGGCCCCAAGCACCGCCACCGGAATCCGTTGATCTGACACGTCCTATCCCCCAGGTCGAATCGGGCGGACACAAGGGCCGCCCCTACGAGAAGTGGCTTTTTGGTAGGGACGGCAGCGAAGCGAGCCTTGTGTCCGCCCGCGTTGCTGCCAGAACCGTGTTACCCCACCCGCAGCGATTCCGACAGCAACGCCGTGCGGCGCGGCCGGCGTGCCCGCGACGTGGCGACGACCGGGCGGATGAAGGCATCGTGCAGCGCCGCGACGGCACGGGCGGCGTCGCATTCGTCCACCACCGATATCATCGCGACGCTGCTCGTTTGCTGGTTCAGCGCCAGCACCCGCACCTTTTCCCGGTTGAGCACCGTCAGCATCCGCGACATCGATGCCGCCGTTCCGGCCGCGCCCGACCCGACCGCGGCCAGCACCGCCACGTGCTCGTGACAGGTGATGGTCGCTTCGAGATCGTCCAGGTTGGCTTCCAGCAAGAGTTGCAGGTTCGCGCAGCCGCCCGTGACCGCGTCGACGATGTAGGTCATCCGGCGTCGCGACGATGCCTGGGAGACGTTCAGGATTTCCACCCCCTGCTCGTGCATGACCCGGAAGACGGCCGAAGCCGCCGGGGCGAGGTCTTCCAGCTCCGGCACGTCGAGCGTCATCAGGATCAGCCCCTTCAGGGCCGTGACCGCCTTGATCCGGTCGCTGGGCGCCTCCCGCATCACGACCGTGCCCGGCTCGTTGGGCAGGAAGGTCGAGAGGATGCGAACCGGGATGTCGAGCGCGACCGCCGGCCGGATCGTACGCGGGTGGAGCACCTTCGCGCCGAAGTGGGCCAGTTCCTGGGCCTCGTCGTAGCTGATTTCCGGCACGACCCGCGCCGATGTGACCGCGCGAGGATCGGCCGAGAGCACGCCCGGCACATCGGTCCAGATCTGGACCTCGTCGGCATCGAGCGCCGCCCCGAGCAGGGTCGCCGAGTAATCGGACCCGCCGCGCCCGAGGGTCGTCGTCGCACCGTCCGGGCCGAACCCGATGAAGCCGGTCGCGACGACCGTGTTGCCGGCCTCGAGCAGGGGCTGGACCAGGTGCTCGGCGTGTTCGCGGGTGCGGGCCCGGTCCGGGCGGGCGGAGCCGTGGCGGCCATCGGTGGCGATGATCGAATCGGTGAAGACCGCCTCGGCCTCATGTCCCAGATCGCGCATCGTCGCAGCCATCAGCGTGGCGAGGCACTTCTCGCCGGTGGAGACGATCCGGTCGGAGAACGCATCGCTCAGCCCTCCCGCCTCTTCGACCTCATCCAGGGTGGCATCGAGCACGTTCTGGACTTCGTTCACCACATTCCAGGCCAGTTTGCGCTGGAGGGGGGATTCGATACCACCGAGGATTTCGTCGTGCTTGTCATGAATGACCAGCACCGCCGCCGCCCGCGCCGTGCGATCGCCGCGCGCCGCCGCGCGGGCCGCTTCCAGCAGCGCGTTGGTAACGCCGGAGGCGGCAGAAACCACAGCGACTCGCGGGGCCGGTTGGCTGAGGGCGATCCTGGCCGCTTCCCGGACACGGGCGGCGCTCCCCACCGACGTGCCGCCAAACTTGAGAACGATCATGGGTGCGCTCCTGGGTCATTGGCCAAAGTCATTCGGCGCCATGCGGGAGCGACACTGCTCGCTGCTTGTGCTGGCATGCGATGGATCGGAGGCGACACTGCCCCACTCGTTCACTTGGCTGTCCCTTGTGCGGTGCGTCCCGCACGCCGGGGCATGAAAAAAGCGGGGACTCTTCGTCCCCGCCCGCCGTTCCGGTTCTGTGTTTGTGACCTTGTTGGCGGTCAGCGAACACCCGGCGCGGCAGGCAAGCGAATAATCTCGGTGTCGGTCATCGACATCGAGAAAATGGGCTTGGTCGTGCCGGTGGGTGCGCGGTGCGCCAACGCGTTCATGTAGCTGACTATAGCGCCCCCATTCCGGGAACGCAACATCTTCACCATCGTCGTCCAACACCCAGGCGTCTTGTGGGGTTCGCAAAACGTCGATGGCCGAACCGTCGCATGGGGACGATCGAGCGAACGCTCGGCCGATCCAGGGTGTCAGGGCGTTTCGAGAACGTAGTCCAGGAGCGCTCCGCTTGCCCGCGCACAGGCGAGACTGGAGGCGGCAATCTCGCCGCGCCGCCGCTCGACCGCTCTCAGACTTGTCCCAGGTTTCCCTTCTGAAAGTTCGTCCAGGACCGAGCGGATGGCATCGAAGCTGTAGTTGGCACCGCGCAGCAGGACGACGACCTGAAGCCGATGCAGCTGTCGCTGGTCGTACAAGCGGTACCCGCTCCCTTCATCGCGATCTGGCTGGAGCAGGCCTTCGCCCTCCCAGAAGCGCAACGCCGAGGGTTGGACGCTGGCCGCCTTCGCTGCTTCCCCGATCCGCAGAGCGCGGAAACGTCGAGTGTCCACGTGACGTGTATCGCCTGCCTCCAGGGTGCGGATCGCGTCCAGCGTGAGTTCGACCTGCCGGCGCTGACGGTCGAGTTCGGCATGCCGCCCGTCCACGACCGCCAATGCCGCATCAAGATCCCCATCGTGCGCGGCACGCATGACCGCCTGAACCTGATGCCGATCGTAGCCGGCCGCCATCATCGCCCGTACCGTGCGGAGGGCGTCCAGGTGACGTTGCGAGTAGAGGCGGTAGCCGCTGGCCTCACGCTCGGCTACTGGTAACAGCCCCATCGCCTCGTAGTTGCGCACCTGCTGCGTACTCAGTTCGACCGTCCGGGCCAGATCGATGGTTCGCATGCTCGTCAACCATGTTGCAAAACTCTCAACCGACGCTGAAGGCTCGCTTGTAGGGAGTTGATCTCGAATTGGGTTTCGCCGCAAAGCATGTCCGGAGGATGATCCGCATCCACGCCTCGGCACCGGAACCCTCAAGTCGTGCATCGGAGTTTTAGAATATTGAGAGTGTTTCTGCCAGCAGAGGGGAGGCGAGGTGGCCGCTGTCGAAGTCGAGAACTTGGAAATGGTGTTCCGGGCGCCCGTCCGGGACGAAGGTTTGCGATCGGCGTTCCGATCGCTGTGGCGACGCGACTATCGCCAGGTCAAGGCTGTCAACGGGGTCTCCTTCTCGGTCGATGAAGGGGAGGTCGTGGGATTCATCGGCCCAAACGGAGCCGGCAAGACCACCACGCTCAAGATGCTCAGTGGCATCCTCCACCCGACCGCGGGGACGGCCCGTGTCCTGTCGCACGTGCCATGGAAACGGGAGCCCGGCTATCTCAGGCAGATTGCCATGGTCCGCGGCAGCAAGCCGGTGAGCGGTCCGCTCGAGCTGACGGTTGGCGATGCGCTGCGCTTCCAGCAACTGGTCTATGACGTGCAGGTGCCCGAGTTCGATCGCAACCTCGACGAGCTCGCCACGATGCTAGGGTTAGCGCCCCTGCTCGGGCGACAGGTGCGCGCCCTCTCCCTTGGCGAGCGGATGCGGGCCGGGCTCGCGTTGGCTCTCGTCTACCGTCCCCGCGTGCTCTTTCTCGATGAGCCAACGCTCGGGCTCGATGTCACAGCCGTCAGCCAGGTCCGCCAGTTCATCGGGTCTTACGCCCGTCAATCTGGCGCCACGATCCTGCTTACCAGTCACTACATGGCCGATGTGGAGTCGCTGTGCAAACGGGTGATCCTGATCGACAAAGGTTCCATCCACTTCGATGGCGAGCTCAGCCGGCTCTCCGCCACCCTCAGCCCATACAA
>JACCYX010000385.1 GCA_013696265.1 Chloroflexia bacterium | reverse complement strand
CGGCATCGCCTTCCTCGTCGTCATGGGCGTAGGTCGCTTCGCAGACGAGAAGTTCAACACCCTGGACAAGGTCCAGGATGGTTTCGGTGGGGCGCGTATCGGTGACGTACGCACAGGCGATGCCCGGCTGCGGCTCGCCACGCACCTGATCCGGCGTGACCACCTGCCCGTCGACGCGCACCGGCTCGCCGCGCTGGAGCACGGACCACTGCGCGCGTGGCACACACAGGGTTTCCGCCCTGACCGGATCGAAGGCGGGCGCGCGATCGAGATCGAGGCGCCAGGCCAGGCAGGCGATTCGATGGTCGGCGTCCCGGACCGTGGCCCTGACTCCGCCGAACATTTCGACCCGGTCGCCATCCTCCAACTCATGGACTTCGACCGTGTAGGGCAGCCAGACGGCGATCGTGCGCAAGCCCTCGACGACGGCGCGGGTGCCGCGTGGGCCATAGATGTGCATCGGCTGCGTCCGGCCGGCGTTGGCGACCGTGTGGAGCAGACCAGGCAGTCCGGCGACGTGATCGGCGTGGAGATGCGACAGACAAATCACGTCGAGGCGACGGAATCCCCAATGGTACTTCCGCATCTGCACCTGCGTACCCTCCCCGCAGTCGAAGAGCGTCAGGGAGCCGCCGCACCGCACCAGCAGGCTCGAAAGCGGCCGGTCGGGCAAGGGAACCATCGCGCCGGTGCCCAGCAGGAGGAGATCGATCACCGGCGGTCCTTTCGGTGGTACTTCTGGCTTTTGATTGCGTGGTGGGTTCGCCGTACAATTCGGTCTCAGATATAGCATGCGGGCGGGTCTCCATGACCGGCCGCACCTCACGCACCTGTTCGGCGCGGACCCATCTCCGCGCGTTCCCTTCAGGATGACTTCGATGGCCCCACGCACCTGGGACGATAGCGACGACTGGGATGATGAAGACCGCCGCGGCCGCCAGGGATCGTCCGGCTACCAGGCGAAACACAAGCTGCACCCTCCACGCAACGAGGCCGACCAGGCGTTCAAGTGCGGCCACTGCAAACAGTTCATCGGCGCCCCGATCGCGGGGGGAAGGCAGCGCAACCACTGCCCGAACTGCCTCTACTCCCGGCACGTCGACGACACGATGCCGGGCGACCGGAAGAGCACCTGTGGCTCGATCATGAAGCCGGTTGGCCTGATGTCGCGCCGCAACGGCGAACTGGTGCTGATCCACGAGTGCCTGGGCTGCGGCAAGCAGGATCCGAACCGGATCGCCGCCGACGACAACCCGGTGCTGCTGGAAACGATCCCGGTCGTCGCCGGGATCGGGCTCGACGGCCCGGTCCAGGAGGGCGACGACTTCAGCGCCCTCATCCCCGAGGAGCTGCGGTACCCATAGCGGATTCCCGATCTCGCACACCGGATGTGGCGGTCGCGCGGGCGGAGCAAGCATCGCTACGCTGCCGCAACCGTACTGGCCGGTCTTGTGCCGGCCACCGTGAAGGGAAACGGCTGTCGTAGGGGAGGGCTAAGCGTCTCACACTTCCGTGGCGATAGGGCTGGTAGACGCGGAGCACGCTTGCGGCGGCTGACCACACATGGCACGCCAATCAGCCAACCACCACCGGCTGAGTCACCTCGGATTTCCTGACCTGACCAGTCGCCACGCCCATCCTGTCCGGAATGCCGGTACACTCTTCGCGGCACGCGCGCCGTTTGAAGACCACCACGTTTCGGACAGGATGCTCCCATGACCGACACCTACACCGCCGACCCCCGGATCAGCGACCTCCTCAAGCCGCACATCCGGGATGTTCCCGATTTCCCGATTCCGGGCATCATGTTTCGCGACATCACGACGCTGCTGGCCGACGGCCCGCTGTTCCGCACCACGATCGACGCGATGGCGGCGCCGTTCTCCGGCATCCACAAGGTCGTGATCATCGAGAGCCGCGGCTTCATCCTCGGTACGCCGATCGCCTACTCGCTGGGCGCGGGCGTCGTGCCGGTCCGCAAGCCCGGCAAGCTGCCGAGCGAGACGCTCTCCGAAATCTATGACCTGGAATACGGCGCCAACGAACTCCAGATCCACACCGACGCGATCGCGCCGGGCGAGCGAGTGCTGATCGTGGACGACCTGCTGGCCACCGGCGGCACCCTGGAGGCGACGATCAAGCTGGTCGAGCGGCTCGGTGGCGAGGTCGCCGGGATCAGCGTGTTGGCCGAGCTGACGGCCCTCAACGGCCGCCAGCACACGCGAGGATATCCGGTCCACAGCCTGCTCGCGTATTGATGGGAATAGTGGCCCCGCATTTTCAGGCCCGTAGGGGCGGTACCGGCCCCGCTGGATACGGTCGCATACGGGATCTGGCCAACCGCGATACAGGGTGTCCGCCCTGGTCGAGGCAACCCCGGCCCCACCGTTCGGGTGGCCCCCCACATCCCGGCAGCCAACATTCGGGCGGCTCCGTTCGACACAGGATCGACAAGATCCACGTTGGCCAGACACCCCTCGCGGTCGATCCAGAGCCTGTCCAGAGCGCAGCGTGGGATCCGCCCCTACGAAATCCGCAGGACCGCACGCCCGGATTCTGGCAGCCCTACCAGGGCCGTTCGGACGATCGAAGGTCGAGCCAGGCCAGTTCGTCCTCGTTGAGTTTCTGGCCAAGAACGGCGGCGTTCATCGCGAATTCGTCACCGGTCCGGCAGCCGACCAGCGCGAAGACATCGAGCGGCTGGCTCATGATGTACGCCATCGCCACCTGGGGTATCGAGAGCCCGTCGCGCGCGCCGAGTTCCTCGACCCGGTCGAGCCGCAGAAAATTCTCCTCGACGCAATACGACTCCACGCAGAGCTTGTCGAGATACGACTCGAACGTCTCGAGGTTGTCGCGCCGGAAGCGCCCGGAGAAGAACCCGCCCGCCAGGCTCGACCATGGGAAAATCGGCATCCCCTGCTCGATGTACCACGCCCGCTCCTCCGCGCCGGCCGGTCCCGATATGCTCAGGCATCCTTCCCAGGGCGGCTTGACCTGCACCGCGAGGCTGTAGTTCGGGCTGCTGATCGTGAAGGGATCGAGGCCCTCCTCAGCCGCGTAGGCATTGGCCTCGGCGATTCGCGACGTGGACCAGTTCGAGCCGCCGAACTCCCCGATCTTGCCGGCCCGCTTGTGCTCGTTGAGGACATCGACGATCGGCCCCACGGGCACTTCAGGGTTGTCACGATGCAGGACGTAGAGGTCGACGTAGTCGAGCTTCATCCGCCCCAGCGATTCGTGAAGGTCGCTCGTGATGTCCTCCGGCGTCACGCGCACCCGGCCATCGTAGGGGTGAGCACCCTTGTCGAGGATCACGATCTCGTCGCGCACGCCCCGGCTCTTGACCCACTGGCCTAGCACGCGCTCGCAGGCCCCGCCACCGTAGCCGTGGGCGGTATCGAACGTCCGGCACCCGTGCTCGTAGACGGCGTCGAGCAGCGCAAGACTGCCTGGCACGTCACTCTCGGTCAGCGGGATCGTGCCCTGCACCAGCCGGGAAACCGGCTTGTCGATCCCGGCCACCGTTCCGTATTCCATCGTCATTGGTATATCGCTTTCGTTGCGGAAACGCATCCGTTAAGCAGGCGTGCACGGTGCGGGAATGTCCCACACCGTGCACGTTCCGTGATTCCCGGCGCGCCGTCAACAGGGGGAATGCCCAACGCAGATTGTCATTCCGAGCTTGCGAGGAATCCCTGCGCGCAGCGAAGCGATAGCGCATCGGTCGCAGGCCGATCCCCGGTTCGCCGCCACGTGATGCCCGGACC
>JACCYX010000378.1 GCA_013696265.1 Chloroflexia bacterium | reverse complement strand
AGCAGGATATCGGTGAACCGCATCACGAGCTGGTCGACCCAGCCGCCGAAGAAGCCGGCCAGCGCACCGAGCGTGATCCCGATCAGCATCACGATCACGACCGCCATGAACCCGGCGGCGAGCGAGATTTGACCACCCTTGATCAGCCGCGAGAAGACATCGCGCCCCTGGCGGTCGGTGCCCATCCAGTTTTCGGTCGAGGGTGGCGTGTTGCGCATGCCCGAGGTGATCTCGGCGTAGGGGTGCGTCGCGATCCAGGGCTGCAGCAGGGCGGCGGTGTAGAACAGGACGAGTACGACGATGCCGCCAACCGCGAGCTTGTTCTGCTTGAGCCGTTGCCAAACGTTGGCGCGCGTGCCCGGCGATTCGGCCCGCGCCAGCGAATCCTCCTGGGTCACCGGCGAACTCAGGGGCATGGCGGCCTGGGTGTCAGGCATTGCGCGGCCCCGCCACGGACACGCGCGGATCGAGCAGCACGTAGATCAGGTCGACCATCACGCTCGCGATCATGATCACGGCCCCCGTCACCATCGTGATCCCCATGATCACCGGATAATCGCGGCGACTGATCGCGTCGAAGGCCAGGAGGCCGAGTCCTGGCCAGGCGAAGATCTGCTCGATGATTACCGCCCCGCCGATGATCTGCGGCAGTTGCAATCCGATCACCGTCACCATCGGCAGCAGCGCGTTCCGGAGGGCGTGGCTGTACAGCACATCCCGGCGGCTCAGTCCCTTGGCTCGCGCCGTGATGACATAATCTTGATTAATCACTTCCAGCATCGACGACCGCATGAAGCGGGCGAAGTAGGCAATGTTCGGCAGCGTCAGCACGACGATCGGCAGGACAAAAAACTTCCAACGCTCCGACCAGTCGGCGTTGGCCTGCCCGGTGCTGATGATCGGAAACCAGTCGAGCCGCACGCCCAGCCAGACCTGGAGCAGGAGCGCCAGCCAGAATCCTGGCAGGGCGAGGCCAATGAACGAGCCGACGGTCACGGAGTTGTCCCAGAGCGAGTACTGCCTCGTGGCCGAGATGATGCCGACCGGGACCGCGATCAGGATGCCGAGCAACAGGGCCGCTCCTTGCAATTGCAGCGTCCCCATCACCCGTTCGCCGATGAGATTCAGCACTGGCTTGTTGTTGAAGGAGTAGGCGGTGCCCAGGTCGCCGGTCGCCAGGTTGCGCAGCCATATTCCGTACTGGGCGTAGAGCGGTTCATCCAGTCCCAGGTTCCGGCGGGTCTGCTCGACGTAATCCGGGTTGTTCATCGCCTGGGGCGACATCATGGCGGTCGCCGGATCGCCCGGCGCCAGCCGCAGCAACAGGAACATGACGAAACTGAGCCCAATCAGCAGCGGGACGAGCATCAGCACCCGCCGGATCATGTACGCTCGCGTCTCGCTCAACATTCCGAATGGCCCTTTGAATCCCGGTGCGATCCGCACAATTCCCGCGAACTTCGGATGAACGGAGGTGGGGCCGATCCCGTAGGGGCGGATCCCACGCTTCGCTCTGGACAGGCTCTTGATCGACCGTGATGGACTGCTGGCCAACCCGGATCCGGTCGATCATGTGTCGAACGGAGCCACCCGGATGGTGGCAAGTCCGGTCTCGCCGTTCGCCACCATCCGGGCGGACACCCCTGCATGGCGGTTGGCCAGGTGTCCTTCGCGACCGGGGGTACCGCCATCTGTGCCAACTAAATACCGAGTTGGTCAAGAACCATGCGTCACCTCGTATCAAGGGTCAGGGGGTTTGCCGATGATTCACCCGCCAATCGTTGGGCGTCTGCCTGATGTGCGCCCAGAACCAGTGATCGAATCCCGATGCTGCCGAGATGGTCGCGCGTTTCCACCGGATTTCTCCCGCAAAACTCGGTCGAGCGTATGCTTACCAAGAATGAGTTGGCACAGATGGGGGTACCGCCCCTACGGATATTGCAGCTGACCCTACGGCTGGGCCGCTGTCCAGTCCTGCAAGAAGTAAAACAGGCCGAAATCGGAGCTGGACTGGTAGCCCGCAAACTTGGTCTTGTTGACCGCGTGGAGGAATGGCCGGTACCAGGCGAAGTGCATCGGCACCTCGTCCATGATGATCCGCTGGATGTCGGCGTAGATCGGGATCGCCGCCTCTTGCTCCAGCGTCCCTTTCACTTCTTCGAGCAACGCATCGAGTTCCGGCGTGCTGAAGCCGGAGTAGTTGCCCGCCGCGGTCGAGTGGAACTGGTCGAAGAGCGCGCTGGGCTCGGAATTGACGCCGGCGAAATCGACGCCGCTGACCTCGAAGTCCTGGTTCAGGGTGACCGCTTCGACGTGCGTCGCGTAGTCGACGAGTTCCGGGATTACCTCGATCCCGATTTCGGACAGTGCCTGCTGGGTGTAGGTCAGCCAGTCCTCGCGCAGCACGTTGCCGGAGTTGACCGCGAACCTGATCTGGGCGCCGGAGGCCCCGGCTTCCTCGATCATGGTCCTGGCTGTTTCGACATCGAAGGGTATCGGCTCCAGAGTTGAATCGAACGCCCAGCTGCCTGGCGCGATCGGTCCCAAACCGGCCTCGCCCAGGCCGAGCAGGGCATCGGCGGCGAACTGTTCGGTATCGAGCGCCATCGCGATCGCCTGGCGGACTTCCTTGATGCCGAGCACTTCGTGGCGGCAATTGAAGATCCAGCCGTTTGGCGAGCCGAACGGCGGAATGATCAACTCAAGATCGGCGTTCTGCTCCAGCAACTCCGTGCCGGCCGGATTCGGGTAGTTGGAGCCGTCGATCTCGTTGCCTTGCAGGGCCAGCACGAGCGATTGCGAATCGGCGATCACGCGGTGCGTGACCTTCGCGATCGATGGCTTCCCGGACTCCCAGAAACTCTCGTTGGCGGTCGCCACGAAGTCGCCGCCGGTGGTCCAGGATTCGAACGTGTACGGTCCGGCCCCGACTGGATTCTGGAAGAAGTCGGCTTCCGTCAGGCTCTGGCCCTCGAGCGCCGCCATCGGCACCGGCCAGACATAGCGCATGTTGTAGAGGAACGGGGCGTCGGGCCGGGCGAGGGTGATTTCGAGCGTGCCCGCGTCGATCACGTTGATGCCCGAGACATCGTCGGCCGATCCAGCGGCGTACGCTTCCGCGCCTTCGATCGCCAGGAATCGGGATTGCTTCGGCGAGCCGGTGTCCGGATGGATGAAGCCGCGCATTGTGAAGGCGACATCCTCGGCGGTGAGCGGTGACCCATCGGAGAACGTCACGTCCGCCTGCAAGGTGAAGGTGATCACCAGGTCGTTGATTTCCCACTCGGCGGCAATGCCAGGAAGCGGCGTGTACGAAATGGGATCGCTGCGGACGAACTCGTCGTAGAGAATCTTGCAGCGCCATTCGTCCTCTGAATCGCCGGCCAGGAATGGATTGATGGTGGAGGCGTCGCCAAGGGTGCCGATGATGATTTCGAGCGGCTCATCCTGCGCGCCTTGGGAAACCGTTCGCGATTGTCCGGAAGGTCCGGCAACCGATCCTTGCTGGTATCCGATGCCGGTCACGGCCCCGATGCCGGCGGTCTGGAGCAGACGGCGGCGGTCGACGAGGGTCTTGAGCTTTTCCTGGCTCAGCACGAGCACGCGCTCACCAGGTGATGGAATGCGTTGAGACATGATTCCTCCCGCAAGGCGCCGACGCGCCCGTTGCAATCGTCCAGGGCCGTTACCCGGAGCCAGCGCCTGGC
>JACCYX010000366.1 GCA_013696265.1 Chloroflexia bacterium | reverse complement strand
CTCTACTTCCGGCTCTACCCCAACGCCGACCACTACGGCGATGGCCAAACAGCTGTATCGGCGGTTACGGTCGATGGGCAGCTGGCCGAATCGACGCTATGGACAGACGCGACCGTGCTCGAAGTGGAACTAGACCCGGCTGTGCCCAGCGGCGAGGACGCGGTGATCGGGCTTGCCTTCGAAACCACAGTTCCCGCCACCTCCGGCGCCAGCTTCGGGATTCTCGGCGGCGACCGGGAGACCGGCTGGTGGCTGGCCGATTGGCATCCGATCCTGGCAGGTTGGGAGGCTGGCTCGGGCTTGTACCTCGACCCCCCGACGAGGTTTGGCGATCCCACCTTCGCCGAAAGCGCGACCTATGACCTCACGTTGACAACCCCCGACCAGTACCTGGTGCTGGGCTCGGGGAGCACGACCGGCGCCACCGTGGACGAATCCCTGGACCTGCAGACCACCACGATCTCGACGCCGCCGGGCCGGGACCTGACCCTGTCGCTGCCGCTGGCGGAAGACACGGAGACGACCGTGCGATCGGTAGCCGGGATCGACGTGCGGGTGACGCTGCCGGACGACCTGGCGCGGCCCGGCCTGGCGGAAGCGATCCTGGCGGTCGCGGCGGACACCCTGCCCGTGTACGAATCGTGGCTCGGCGAGTATCCCGGCGATGAACTCGATATCACCGCCGTGCCGCTGGCGGGGGCGGGCGGCGTCTCCTGGAGCGGCATCGTCTGGCTCGTCCTCGCGCCCCTCGTGGAGGATGGCGAATTGTCGGCGGGCGCACGGGAGCGCTTGGGCTTCGTGCTGACCCATGAGTTGAGTCACCAGTGGATCGGCGGCATCGTCGGCAGCAACAACAACGATCACGGCTTCATGACCGAAGGGCTGGCCAACGCGCTGAGCGTGCTCGCCATGCGCGAACGGGAGGGCGTCGAGGGGGCGGAGCGATACCTGCGCGAATGGGTCGCCAGCGGATACCGGGCGATGCTCGCCTCGGGCCGTGACGGGATCGCAGATGCCCCGCTCACGGACGAAACCGATATCGCGACCCGCGGCCACCTGGTCTACGGGAAGGCGGCGCTCGGTTTCGAGGCCATCCGCCAGGCGATTGGGGACGAGGCGTTCTTTGCTGGGCTGGCGATCTACGCCAGGGATTACCGGTTCGCCATTTCCACGCCGGACGACCCGCGGCGCGCCTTCGAGGAGGCCAGTGGTGCCGACCTCGGGCCGCTCTGGTCGTTCTGGTTCGAGGAGCGGGCAACCACGGTCGCCGATGTCGACGCGGTCCTCCACGGCTTCGGCAACACCTCACGCTGAATGGTGTAATGCGTGATGCGCATGGCAGGTCGTCGCAGGGGCGGTACCGGCCCCGCTGGATACCGGTCGCGAAGGACATCTGGCCAACCGCGATGCAGGGGAGTCCGCCCGGTGTGCCGCGAACCGCGGGATTTGATTCGCCACCCTCTGGCGGACACCCCATCGACCAGGATCGTGGTCGGTCAAGCGTCATTCATGGTCGATGGCGGTGCCGCCCCTACGGCGCGGTTGCCGGCGGTCGATCGGCGGCCGGAGACAAAGGGCCGAGATGATCCTTCGCTCCGCTCAGGACGGCAACCCTACCAGACGGGTGTCTGGATCGCACTCCCGCCATCGCAACGCTTCACAATACATACTTGACACGATGTGTTTAGACTTGTATCATTCTGTAAGTAAGTTGATCTGGTCAAGACAGATGACCAAGGTTTAGCGGATGAGCAGAAGGAGCAACACACACAATGGCTACCCGATACCCCGTTTCATCGATAGTCGGCATGCGGCAGGCAATGGACCGGCTGGTGAACGACACGTTCAGCCCGTCCCAATTCGGCACGATCTGGCCGGCGAGCACCGGCGACAAGGGCCGCGCCCTGGCCCCGATCGACGCCTATGTCACCGAGCATAATGTCGTCATCCTGGCGGCGATCCCGGGCGTGACCGCTGGGGACATCGACATCAGCATCGAGAAGAACACCGTCACGCTCACGGGCGAGGTGCCAAGCGTCGTCAAGTCCGATCACGCCAAGGGCGCCAATTGGTACCTGCACGAACTGCCGAGCGGCTCGTTCCGGCGCTCGCTGACGATGCCGATCGATGTTGACGCCAGCAAGGCGGAAGCCACGTTCGAGAGCGGCGTGCTGCGCCTGACGCTGCCGAAGGCCGAGGCCGCGAAGCCACGGCAAATCCAGGTCCAGGTTGGCTCCGGCCAGCCGGAAGCGCCGGCGATCTCCGAGGCGACTGACCAGGAGTAACGCGGACCACCACCAGGCGGGCAGGTAACCCCCACACCGGCCCGCCATCCAGAGCCGCCGGGCCGGCCACACTCCTCCGCGACCGCCCGGCGGCTCTGGATGGAAACACCCCCGATCGATGTCGTTGCGATAGGGGGTGTTTTGCGTCTGTAGCCATGAGGAAGAGTTGCGGCCATCGACCGCTGGAGGGCTATCCCGGCAGTTCGTACTCCAGCGTGACCGGCGTCTCCGGGATTTCGTGCTTCGCGACATAGCCGCCGCTCCCGCTGATCCCGGCCAGGGCGCCAGTGCCGGACCCTTCGACGACCGACCACGACGTTGTTACCGTCGAACCCTCCCACGACCCGACGTGCTCCAGGACGAAGCTGCCCTCGCGATCGTCAACCCGGCCCGCGATCTGCTCGTAGCCGCGAAACACGCCAACCGTCTCTTCCGGGTAGAAGATGACGTAGTTGGCCGAGGATTCCCCAGCAATCTCGCCGGTGTAGGTGTTGGTGGAATGGGCGTGCGCGATCTTCGGCCCGTCTTCGGCGATTCCGTACGGTGTCTCGTCCCAGGATTTCATGGTGAATGATCCGATTGCCACTGACATCTTCATGACCTCACATCGCTACTCGCCAGATACGTCTCCGGCGACAGTTGCCATCATCCTTCCGAATGGTGACACCCGCTGTCATGTATGATGACGAGGATGTCTTCAGGATTGGTGAAGGTCCGTCCGGGGAACGCGCCGCCATGAAAGCCAGTCGCCTCGTCAATCTGATGCTTCTCCTGCAGAACCGGGACCGGATGACGGCGCGGCAGATCGCCGCCGAACTCGAGGTTTCGATCCGCACGGTGCATCGCGATGTCGATGCGCTGGCCCAGGCCGGCGTGCCGATCTATGCCGAACGCGGCGCGGTCGGCGGCATCCGGCTCATGGATGGCTACCGCACCCGCCTGACTGGGCTGACCCTGGACGAGGCCGATTCGCTCTTCCTGACCGGGATGCCGGGACCCGCCGGTGAGCTTGGGCTGGGCGAGGTGGTCGCCGCCGCCCAGCTCAAGGTGCTTGCCGCGCTTCCCGATCACCTGCGCCAGCGGGCCGACCGTCTGCGTCACCGTTTCCTGCTCGATCCGGGCGGCTGGTTCCAGGAACCGGTCCAGCTTCCCTGGCTGACCGCGCTGGCCGAGGCCGTCTGGAACCAGCGCGGGATCCGGATGACTTACCAGCGGTGGGGCAAGACCGACAACATCGTGACGCGCGACCTCGATCCGCTGGGCGTGGTGCTCAAGGCCGGTGTCTGGTACCTGATGGCGGCTCCAGACGGCGCGCCCCGGATGTACCGGGTCTCCAAAATACTGGACCTGGTGGTGGACGACCGGGTCTTCACCTATCCGCCCGGGTTCGATCTGGCATCCGCCTGGGCGCAATGCGCGCGGGAGTTCGAGGCGCGGATTTACACCGCGACGATGACGGTGCGGATTTCGGATGTGGGGCTGGAACGAATCCAGGCGTTTCTCTCGCCGTTCCAGGTCTCGGCAATCCGGTCCGCCATACCGGTGATCGATGACGACGGTTGGGGAACGGTCGATGTTCCGGTCGAGTCGATCGACCACGCGCTGTGGGATGTGCTCAAGATGGCCCCGCACATGGAGGTCCTGTCGCCGCTGGAGCTTCGCCAGCGCGTGGCCGAAACGGCAAACACGTTGGCTGAGCGACACCGGTGAGGGGCGAGGGCGATGGGGCCAGGAGCCACATCCTGGCTGGTTATTCGGCGACGATCCTCGAACGAGTGGTTGGGGAAGGCTCAGGTTCGAAGCGAACCTCGCGATCCGGGTACAGTGGCTGGGCCGGAAAGTCCGAAAGCCCAGCCTCCCGTCGCATGGCGATCATGCCATCCCGAGCCGCAACACTCAGTGCGTTCCGAGGGTCGAATGTGTCAGGTGTGAAGTGACGAGGTGTGTCGTCGAGCATCCTCACTTTACCAACGTGACTTGTCATGGTAGAACCTCGCGTTCGTACAACACGCCCCAATCCTGCGCCAATCGTAGCATGGCCTCGTGATTGATCAGCACGTCGTACGCTTCCGGCGCAATCGCGCCAGTCGCGACAAGGCTCACAAGATGTTGGTCGGCCATATCGAATGCCCGATCGACAGCATCCTTGATCGCCCAGGACGATGCGCCAAGGACGCTGTGGAAATAGTGCGACGCTGGATCGGCCGGCGGACGCAGGCGGTAGAGATACGCTGGCGTCACGGCCCGAATCTCCGCGAGCCCCCAGTCGGCAAGCATTCGCGCGTCATAGTCCGAGAATCCAGCCCCCTGTCGCCGGGGATCGGTTTCCGGGTAACGCCAACCGTCCGGATGATTATGTGACAGGATCCGGCCGTACATGGATCGCAATTGCTCGTCGGTGAACTGGATGATTGCTCGTTCGCCTCGAATTCGACTGCCGACGACCCGGCCAGATTCATTGTCGATGATGACCGCGTACTCGCGATTGCGTTCCCGGCGCACGTCGTGCTCGAACCGGCGTGCGCGGGTATCGGCCTGGGGGGTCACCGGCAGGATCATGCGGTCTTTGGCGGGCTCGCGCGATGACTCCGACATGGCTGACCCTATTGTGTCGCCGATACTCCGCCCAACATGTGACCAGGGGCGGCCACGTTGGCCGCCCCTGGTCGTGATGCGTCGTGATGTGCGAGCCAGACTCTAGCGGATCGCCAGTTCGGTCTCCGGGTCGAAGAAGTGCAGCCGGTCGGATTCGGTTGCCACCTCGATGTTCTGGCCGCGCTCCAGTTTGATGTCTGGCGGCATGCGGGCCGTCAGGGTCGCGCCGCGGTTGGTGAGGTAGACGAAGATCTCGTTGCCGAGCAACTCGACCACGTCGACCGTGACCGGGATCAGCGAGCCTTCCGGGGCGCCGCCGGCGATCTTCGACTTCTCGATCAGGTGCTCGGGGCGAATGCCCATCGTCACCGTCTTGCCGACATGGTTCGCGAGACCTTTGGCGGCGTTCGCGGGAACCACCATCTTGAAGCCGGGCGTCACGGCCCAGAGCTTGCCATCGGACGACTCGATCGTGACGTCGATGAAGTTCATCGACGGCGAGCCGATAAAGCCGGCCACGAACTTGTTGGCCGGGTTGTCGTAGAGGTTCTGCGGCGTGTCGAGCTGTTGCAGGATGCCGAGGCTGAGGACCGCGATGCGGTCGCCCATCGTCATGGCCTCGGTTTGGTCGTGGGTCACGTAGATCGTGGTCGTCTTGACCCGGTCATGCAGCTTCACCAGCTCGGCGCGGGTTTGCACGCGGAGCTTGGCGTCGAGGTCGGAGAGCGGCTCGTCCATGAGGAAGAGGTCGGCGTTGCGCACGATCGCGCGGCCCAGGGCGACGCGCTGGCGCTGGCCACCGGAGAGCGCCTTCGGCTTGCGGTCGAGATACTCTTCGATGTCGAGGATGCGGGCTGCTTCGCGCACGCGCTGTTCGCGCTCGGCCTTGGGCACCTTGCGCAGCTTGAGCGGGTAGGCCAGGTTGT
>JACCYX010000326.1 GCA_013696265.1 Chloroflexia bacterium | reverse complement strand
ACGATGCCATTCCATGCGACTATTGAACGATCTGAGCCGGGCGATGGACACGGGAGATGGCATGCGAACGATCGGCATTTCGGAAGCGGAGGGCCCGCTCGCGCTGGCCATCGATGTCGGGTCGTCGTCCGTCCGGTGCCTCCTCTACGATCGCTCGGGCGACCAGGTTGCGGAAAGTGAAGTGCAACTCGCCTACACGCAGCGGATGACGCCGGGCGGCGGCTCGGAATCGGATCCCCGCGAGCTACTCGATCTCCTCACCCGCTGCGTCGACGGGGTGATGCAGAATCCAGCGTTCAAGAGCGGACCGATCGCGGCGGTCGGCATGACCAGCTTCTGGCATGGCCTGATGGGCATCGACCTCGCAGGCGAACCCTGCACTCCGGTCTACATGTGGTCCGACAAGCGATCCGGTGACGATGCGCTCGCGCTCGCGAACGAGGTCGATGTCCGAAACGTTCACCAGCGCACCGGCTGCCGGGTCCATTCCAGTTACTGGCCGGCGAAAATCCGCTGGCTGCGACGGACGCAACCGGAGACGTTCGCGGGTGTTCAGACGTGGATATCGATCACCGACTACCTGCACCGGGAGTTCTTCGGCACCCTGGCAACATCCGTTTCAATGGCGTCCGGCACCGGCCTGCTCAACGGAGGGACGCTGGATTGGGACACCGGGATGCTCGACGCGCTCGACCTGCGGTGGGAGCAACTGCCTGAAATCCGCGACCGATCCCTTGCCTACGAAAGTTTGCGCGAACCGTTCGCGGCGAGATGGCCGGCGCTGGCCAGCATCCCCTGGTATCCCGCGATCGGCGACGGCGCCGCCGCGAACGTCGGGGCGGGCTGCGTCGGCGACGAACGAATCGCGATGACGATTGGCACCTCGGCCGCGATGCGGCTCATCGTCGCCGATGGTGACAGTCGCCAGGCCCCGATGGCACTGCCCCACCGCATCTGGCGCTACCGCCTCGACCGCCATCACCAGGTACTCGGCGGCGCCCTGAGCAACGGCGGAAACGTGACCGGCTGGTTCGCCAGCAATCTCGCCCAAGGCGACTTCGACGAACTCACGTCGGCGGCGGCGCGCGTCGAGCCGGACGGCCACGGGTTGACGATCCTGCCCCTGTTGGCCGGCGAACGATCGCCGAGTTGGCAGGAGAATGCGACCGGAACCATTTCGGGCCTCCGCCTGTCGACTTCCGCCGGTGACTTGTTCCGGGCCACACTGGAAGCGACGGCCCACCGGATGGCGGCCATCTACGACGATCTTCAGGTGCTGGCGGCGGCCGAGCACGAAATCCACGCCAACGGCGCGGCGGTCCTGGCTTCGCCGCTCTGGCTCCAGATCATCGCCGACACCCTCGATCACCGGTTGGACGCCGTCGAGGCCGAGGCGGAGGCGTCGGCGCGAGGCGCCGCGCTCTGCGCCCTCGAATCGCTCGGAATCCTTGAATCCTTGCGGGACATCGACCATGCGGTCAGCGAGAGCTACCTCCCCGATCCAGACGCCCACGCCCGGTACCTCACGGCGCGCAACCGTCAATCAATTCTGGAAGAAGCGATCACGACCATTTCCCTCAATCACTGAACGGACGACGACTCCATGACCGACAACGACGGGGCAACGGCAGCCAAAGTCGACGTGCTTTTCATCCTCGCCCATCCCGACGACGAGTCGTTTGGGTTCGGGGGCTTGATGGCCTGGGCTCAATCTCAACACCTGCGTGTCGGTCTCGTGTGTGCCACGCGTGGCGAGGCGGGTGAGATCAGCCATCCCTCGCTCGGCACCCCGGCGACCCTTGGCGCCGTCCGCGAGCGGGAACTGCGTTGCGCGATGGGTATCGTGGGTGTCGATCCGGTCCGCCTCCTGCCCTATCGCGACTCCGGAATGCAGGGAACGCCCGGCAACGATGATCCGAGATCACTGGCGCGTGCCGACCGGGAAGCAGTGCTCGCCGATCTCGTCTCCCAGATTCGTGACCTGCAGCCCCACGCGGTCATCACCTTCGGGCCGGATGGCGTGTATGGACATCCTGATCACGTGCGGATCGGGGAAATCGCGACCGAGGCGGTCATGGTTGCGGCGTCGAGTGCGGACCCGTTCCTGGGCGGGCCGTGGCAAACGAGTCGCCTCTACCATATGGCGGTGGCGCGGGAAGATCTCATCGAAATGAGCCAGCGCGAAACCGGGCCGTTTGCCAACACCCCGCCCGACGTCATCGCGACGATGGGCATCCCGCGATCCGAAATCACGCATGTGTTCGACGTCAGCGAGTTCATCGATACCAAGTTGCGGGTCCTGGCATCGCACGCCACCCAACTGCCGTACCAACCGGAGGATGGCGGCGTTGGGGATCCGGCGATGCGGCCACGACTCGGCCGGGAGTCCCTGAAGCGGATCCCGCTTCCCTGGCCGGAAGATCGTGAGACGGCCGATGTCCTGGATGCGTTCAACACGCTTCCTGACCCGGCTTAAGGCAAAGTATGGGTCCGATCGTGTTGTCGTTCGCCCCCCGGAGAAGCTAACATATCGTCAGCAGGGGGCTTGGCGAGTCCGATATCAATGGCGCCACAAGCAAGCGGGAAACACGATGACATTGGAACGCGAACACGGAAATGCGGTCTGCCCGTTGTACCACCGGGCAGTGGAACTCGTTGGGCGCCGGTGGACGGGCGCAATCCTGATGGTGCTGCTTCAGGGCTCCTGCCGGTTCACCGACATTGCCCACGCGGTGCCTGGCCTCAGCGATCGCCTGCTCTCGGAGCGGCTGAAAGAACTCGAATGCGAGGGAATCGTGATGCGCACCGTCCACCCCGAAACACCGGTGCGCATCGAGTACCAGCTCACCGAGAAGGGCCGGGACCTCTCCGGCGTCGCGGAAGCCGTCACCAGGTGGGCGACCCACTGGCTCGCCCCGGACTTGGACGACGCCTCCGTCACGGAGCGCGAGCTGGCATCCGTCAGATAACCGGAACCCGTCGTGGACAGAAACGCCCCGGATCGAACAAGCGATCCGGGGCGTTTCGTTTGCGGCGCATTTTGGGCGCACACGGTTGAATCGGGTTCCGTACGGGCGGACGATTCGCATAGTGCGAATCGGTGGGTGAAGCGTTTGCCCACCCGCTCATGAATCGTCCGCCCGGCGTTGCCGCTACAGCTCGGTGACAACCGGCAGGATCAGTGGGCGGGCGCGCGAACGCCGGTAGAGAGCCCGGCCAATCGTCTCTTTCGTGCGCTGCACGATGTACCCGTACTGCGGCGCCCCCTTTTTCTTGCGCTCCAAGGTGCGGCGGAGTTCGCCTTCCGCTTCCCGCAGCACGTTGGCGCTGAGTTCCGCGGGCAATCCCTTACCGACGAGTTCCGGCCCCGCGATCAACTCGCCGGACGCACGGTCCAGGACGATCGTCACCACCACGAAGCCGTCCCGGGTCAGATTCTCGCGCGTGCGCAGCACAACCTGACCCTCCTCGCGGTCGCCAAGCCGGTCCACCAACACGTTGCCGGCCTTGATCCGGCCCTTCTGGTTGGCCGAATCCTTCGTGAACTCGATCACCCCGCCGATCTCCGGCATCAGCACGTTCTCACGCTTCATCCCGGATGTTTCGCAGAGATCCCGGTAGAGCATCATGTGCCGGTATTCGCCGTGGATCGGGGCCGCAAATTTCGGCCGCAAGAGTCGGATCATTTTCAGCAGTTCGTCGCGCCCGGCGTGCCCCGAGACATGCACGCCCCGGTCGATCGCGCTGTAGATCACGTCGCAGCCCTGGCGGAAGAGATTGTCGATGGTGTGGGAGACGGTATCTTCGTTACCTGGAATCGGGGATGCCGAAACGAAGATCACATCGCCCTTGGAGACGCGGATCTTCGGATGCTCGCCGGCCGCGATCCGGGCCAGCGCGGCGGCCGCCTCGCCTTGGGACCCGGTGCTGACGATGATCCGCTTCTCCTTCGGTTGGCGCAACAGTTCGTCCAGCGGGATCAGCACGCCGTCGGGGGGATCGAGATACCCAAGATCGAGCGCGACCCGGCTGTTCTGTTCCATGCTGCGGCCCGCGACCGCCACCTTGCGCCCGTACTTGACGGCCGCGCTGATCGCCATGTGGATCCGGCTGACGTTCGAGGCGAAGGTGGCGATGACGACCTGGCCCTTTGCGGCCCCGATGACTTCGTCCATCCGCTTCTGGACGACCACCTCGGACGGCGTGCTGCCTTCCGTCTCTACCCGAGTCGTGTCGGAAAAGAGCGCCAACACGCCATCGTTTCCAATGCGCTTGAGTTGCGCCTCGTCCGTCGGCTTGCCCATAACCGGGGTGGGATCGAATTTGAAGTCGCCGGTATCAACGATCGTGCCCACCGGGGTGTGGATCGCGATTGCGCAGGCATCGGGAATCGTGTGCGTGACCCGGATGAACTCCGCCGTGATCTCGCCGAGCTTGACCGTGTCGCCGCCGTTCACGATCCGCAGGTCGACCTGGTCTTCCAGTCGGGCTTCGAGGAGCTTGCGCTCGATGAACCCCAGCGCCAGCGGCGTGCCATAGATCGGGATCGGGGTCTTGCTCTTGAGTTGGGGGATGATGTACGGTAGGCCACCGATGTGGTCCTCGTGCCCGTGCGTGATCAGGATGCCGCGGAAATTTCGCATCCGCTCGGCGACGTACGTCACATCCGGGATGATCAGGTCGATCCCGCGCTGGTTATCTTCGGGAAACTTGCCGCCGCAGTCCAGCAGGACGAGATCCTGCCCATACTCGACCACCGTCATGTTCTTGCCGATTTCGCCGACGCCGCCCAGGGGAATGACGCGAACCCGATCCGTGCCAATCGGCCCCATCGGCGTCAGGTCCGAGCCACCGGACGAGCCGGTTCCGGCTGAATCGGGCGCCGGGCGATGTGCCCCGCGCTGCTGACGGCCGCGCTGATGGCCGGCGTGCGGCGTTTCGACACGCCCGGGCGCCTCGTCGTCGCGACGCGGCCGGCGAACGGGACGGCGCTGCCGAGACTGGGCGTCTCCGCCGCCCTGGCGATCGTCACCGGATTGCCGGCGTGGCCGGGACTCCCCACCGTCTCGCCGACCCGGTTCTTGCGAACCGGACTGCCGCCGTTGTTGATTGCCGCGTTGCGGGCGCGACTGGTCCTGTCGCGTCTGGTCAGAAGCCGGGGGCTGTTCCTGTCCGGTGCGTTGCCGTCCCTCCTGGGCCTGCTGCTTCCGCAACTCATCGTGTTGGCTGGGGGGACGCTGGCCCTGGCGCTGCCGCTGGCGCTGCCCCCCCGGCGACTGCTGACCGCCCTGGCGGCGCTGCTGTTGGCCGCCACGCTGTTCCTGACCCGACCGCTGGCCCGTTCGCCGCTGATCCTCCCGGCTGGCGGCGTCGCGCGGCGGGCGCTGGCCAGTAGGCTCTGCCTGCCCCGCTTGGGATTCATTGGCCGCATCCTGGGGCCGGCGATCGGATGCCGGTCGCCGGCGACGCCGGCGTTGCCCGGTTCGTTGCGGCTGAGACTGCTGGTTCTGGGAGTCCTCGTTCGAAGAACCTCCGCCTTGTTGGTTATCCTTGGTGTCGTCCAAACGATTGGTCTCCTCTCGCGCGGGAGCCATCGGGCGCAACCCTGGCACACACCGTGCGCGATGGTTGGCCAGTGCGAGCCGCCGATGGTGATCGGCGGCCCGCGGCGACGCGAGTACATGGTGAACAAATCACGCCCTCGTTGTGGTCCATCCACACGCCGGGTCGCAATTGTCGAAAAAACTGACTGGCGATTCAGGGACCGGAGACGTCGTCCCCGGCTCCCGAATCCTTGCTGCCCTGCACATCCCCAAAGAGACGATCGGGCCGCGTGTGCGGCGCGACGGCCGGTTCAACGTGCACGAGGGCCTGCGCCTGCATCCCGGCGATGTTCTTCACGCTCCGCTCGACCCTGGTGGCGACATCGTGCGCCTGATCCACGCGCAAGCGCGGATCGACCGTGATGTCGACTTCGACGAGTTGGCGTCCGCCCATCGAGCGGGCGCGGAGCTTGTGGGCCGTTTCAACGCCTTCCGTGTTCAAGATGGCCGCCATCAGCTGGCGAGGATCGATGCGCGCGGCATCGGTCAACACGAGCGATGCATCCCGCAGGATCGTCCAGGCCATCCAGGCGATGATCCCGGCAATCAGGATGGAAACGAGGCTGTCCGCCCGGTCGAATCCGGCGCGAACAGCGAGCAAACCGATGACGACGCCAAACGACACGCCGACATCGCTGAGCGTGTGCCTGGCGTCGGCGGACAAGAAGTCACTCTGCAGGTCACGGCTCTTGCGGCGTTCCCACGCCGCCACGCCGATGTTGACCGCCATCGTGCAGATGAGCACGACGAACGAACCGGCATCGACCGTCGGTGAGTCTCCCGAAATGAGATGCCTCACCGCGCTTCGGACAATTTCGAGCACGCTTATCGACATCGTCATCGCGATGATGAGCGATGCCAGCGTCTCGTAGCGATCGTGACCGTAATGATGCTCTTCATCAGGCGGACGCGCGGCGACGGCGATACTCACCAGGCCGACGACGTTCGAGAGTCCATCCAGAAGCGATTGCGCGCCATCGGCGCTCATCGCCACGGATCCGCTCTTGAGGCCGTAGCCCAGCTTGGCGAACGCCACCAGCAGGTTGAGCGCCAGCACGGTGAGCAAGACCCGCCTGATGCTTTTTGTCCGTTCCGTTCGATCGAGGAAATCCGAATCCGGCCAAGTCTGGCCTTCATCAATGTGTTGAGGTGACACGGAAATCCCATGGATCGAACGATGTCATCGCTGCCGCGAAGTGTAACAGGTGGCACGGTGTCGCACCGGCCATACGTCGGATCGCCCCGAATTCGTAGGGCTGCCGAGCTTGTCTCAGCCCCCGTGTGAGGGCAGCGTAGCGGGTCACTCTGCTTGGAGTCGGGTCGAGATGAACTCGACCGCTACCGGGATGTGCCGTCAAGTGCCCGAAGTCCGAATAACCATAACTCGATTCGTCATGTCAGAAGAGCTGCGAGAGGCCAAGGTAGATCAAGCCCAGGACGATGAGGAAGAGCGTGGCCCCGATGCAGCCCAAGGCAACGATCGTGCCGGTGCCAGTGGTGTCAGCCAGGCTTGCGCCGGTCGCCTCCGTGGCGGCCGGTTCGGTGGCAACGGGATCGTTCGCGTCACCATCGGGTTCGGCGGCGCCATCCGGCGACTGGGTCGCCGGTTTCGGGGGAGGATTCGCGTTCTGGTCCGACACTACACCGTCCTGTCCTTCGTGCCTGTCTGGGCGGGGCACCGAATCGTGCCGGGCAAGTATACCGATGTGGCGCTACCTGACCGGTCAGCCGCCAGCCCGGGCCGTCTTCCGCTTCGAGGTTGGTTGGGGCTTGACCACCGGTTGGGCCAGCCTTCGGGTCAGGGGCGTTCCCTTCTCCAGGTTCTGCATGACCCAGGAGTAGGGTCCGGGATAGTCGCGAATCACGCCGGCGTCGAGGGCGAGCGTCCGGCCGCAGACCCGGTCGAGAAAGTAACGGTCATGCGAGATCGCGAGGATCGTCCCGCCGAAGTCGATCAGGGCGTCTTCCAGGGCCCCCACCGAATCGATGTCGAGGTTGTTTGTGGGCTCGTCCAACAACAGGAAGTTGGCGCCGCTGAGGATCAGGAGGGCGATCCGCAACCGGCTCCGTTCGCCCCCGCTGAGTTCGCCGGCCGGCCGCAAGGCATCGTCCCGATCGAAGAGGAAGCCGATCAGGAAGCCGAGCGCCTGTTGCTCGTTCAAGGGCTTGATCCGGCGCACGAGGTCGATCGGGCTGTGGGTTCCGTCGAGCGATTCCTGCTCCTGGGCGAAGTAGCCGACCTCGATCGAGCTCCCGAGCCGCAGGAACCCCGTGGTCGGCGTCTCCTCTTCCCGGATCAGCCGGAAGAGGGTCGTCTTCCCGGCGCCGTTCGGGCCAATGAGACCGATCCGTTCACCGTGCCGGATCACGAGGTCGAACGACTCGAACACGGTGTGGCTGTCGTACTCCTTCGAGACATCGTCGCCGTGCAGCACCATCGAGCCCCCGCGCTCGGCGGTGAATTCGACGTCGATGGTGCGGCGATTCAGGATCGGGATGGGCGTCTGGTCCAGGCGTTCGCGTTCTTCGGCCTGCTTGCGCCGCTGGTTTTCGGCACGGGTGGCGAACTTGGGATTTTGCCGCGCCCACTGCGTCAACTGCTCGGCGCTCTCCTTGAGCTTGCGATACTCACGCTCCTGGAGTTCCCGCAGTTGCGCCTGACGCTCGAGCCGCTCCCGTTTCTGGCGGCGAAACGCGGAGTAGTTGCCTGGATAGGTCTGGACCGCCCCATCCTCGAGTTCGACGATCTCGTTCGCGATCCGGTCGATCATGTAGCGGTCGTGCGTGATCAGGCCGACTACGCCGGGGTAGGTCGAGAGGAATTGCTCCAGCCACGCCTTGGCCTCGACATCGAGGTGGTTGTCCGGTTCGTCGAGCAGCAGGACGGCCGGTTGCTGGAACAGGAACCGGGCGATCGCCACCAGCTTCTTCTCGCCGCCGCTGAGCAGCCCGACCGGTTGTCGCCAGAGCCGTTCCGACAGCCGCAGGCCGGTCAGCAACTCGACGATCACGGCACCGGGGTCGCGGTCGGAGCCCTCGTCGAGACGGGCGAGGGTGTGGTTGTAGGCATCGAGCACCTCCGCTATCTCGTCGTCGGTGAGCGGTTCGGTAAGGCGGGTTTCGAGCCGCGCCAGTTCGCGGTCCAGGGTTTCAGGATCGGAGGAGAGGCTGCCGACCAGCTCGTACGGCGTCTGGTCGGGATCGAGCGTGCCGTGCTGGGCGAGGTAGCCGAGGGTCAGGCCCCGCTGATGCACGACATCGCCCCGCTGGGGCCGCAACTCCTTCGCCAGCAAGCGAAAGAGCGTACTCTTGCCGGTGCCGTTCGCGCCGACCACAGCGATGCGGTCGCCATCCTTCAGCTCGAACGTGACATCGGTGAAAATTTGATTTCCCCCATGGGCGTACGCCACATGGGAAGCCTGGATCAGGATTGCCATCGGTCTGTTTTCACCTTACGCATTGGTCAACTCCCGCCTCTTCACCGAACGCGGGATGTCTCCTCGAAACCGTCATTCCGAGCGTGCGAGGCAGCGGAGCGGTATCCCTGCGCGCAGCGGAGCGATAGCGCATCGGCCGAAGGTCGATCATTGGTGGAGCGCCACCAGGGTGATCGCTAGCGAGCATCCCCGTGCGCAACTCTCGGCGGTGGAGCCGACGCCCGGAGACAATGAACACCAGACCGGCTGCGCCGGAAGCGCTATCGCTTCGCTGCGCGCAGGGATTTCTCGCAAGCTCGAAATGACGGTCTTTGGGGATGTATGGGAGACACGATACGCGAGTCAGCCTACTAATTCGCGGCGGGCACGGTGGTGAAGGTGATTTCGTCGTTGCCCAGCTCGATGCTCTCGATCTCCAGGTCACGCGCCGCGAAATAGCCGTTGATGCTCTCCTCGATTATCCCAGCGGCCCGGTCGCCAGGCAGGATCCAGCCCAACGCCTCGTTGTCGACGGTCATGTCCTCGATCACGAGCTGGCCGTCACGGGCCACGGGCATCCCGGAGTAGCCGAACTGCTGCGAGCCGGACTCGAAGTCGATCGCTATCCCATCCGGATCGACCGAGATGCCGAAGTCGCTCGCGGTCGAGCTATCCAGGTTGGCGTCGATTGCCTGCTGGAGTTCCTCCACCCGCAACGTGCGGGTACCGGCATCGAGATCTCCCGGCACGTTATCGAGTTGACTCGCCACCTGAGTCGAAAGTTCGTCCGTGATGCCCTCCGAAACGCTGTCGCGCAAGCGCGGGATGCCCACGAACCAGCCCACTACGCAACACAGCACCAACAGACCGAACATGCCGCCAACCGCGATCAGGCAACCTCGTCGTCTCATCCATTCTCCGCTTCTGTCTGGACCAGCCCGGTTCGGGCAGCCCCGCTTGCCGCCTATCGACGGCGATCGTGATCATGCGTCCGGTGACGAGGGGTGAATCCCACGTGTTGACTCCAGCATAGTGGAGGGCAACGGCGGGATCATGCCCCAAGTCAGGAATTTCGCATCAAGCGGCGGCCTAAAGCTCCAGCCAGCCGGCCCCACCGTGCCAGTGCTTGCCGGACACGATGTGCTCGACGACGGCTCGTTCGAGGCTGGTCGCCTGGGGCAGCTCGTCGATTTCGGCGTCGAGCATGCCGAAGACGAACTGCTGGATGCCCCGGTTGTTCGACTCCGGGATGTAGGCCAGGTTGAACCGGTTCTTGAACTGGATGATGTTCGCCCTGGGTGTCATGTACTCGTCGAGCTGGGGATCGAGCATCCAGGAAATGCAAATCGCGATCCGGGGCGGGGTTTCCGGAAAATAGGTATCGAAGAAGGGCTTGACCAGGGCGAAGGAGGCGTCGCAGGCGGTCGGGCTGAGGGGGCCGGAAAAATCGGTGATGTGCACCGACAGCGCCACATCCTCCTTGCCGAAGGCGACTCCGGCGCCTTCGATCGCTTCCCGGAGCCGGTCATCGAGATGGACCCGCTCGTATTGAAGCCGCCCCAGCTGGTAGAGTTGGCCCCGCATGTGGTGGGTGAGCCAGCCGGGCGCGTCGATGCCGCCCTTCCCGTAGTTCTTCCGGTGGACCGACATCTTCCGGCCGATGTCGACCAGCGTCCGGCGCGAGGTTTCGGGCGGAATCCCCAGGGAGCGGTGGAACGCGAGCGTGTGCGGTTTCACGGCGAGAAGCACGTAGAAGAAGAAATACCGGCGAAGCTCGCCAAGCTCCCTGGGCAACACCGGGAAATTGGGCGAGCCTTCGATCTGCCCGATCGTGCGGACGACCGAGTGGACGGCGCGCTCCAGCAGCCACCAGATGCCTGGAGTCCGCTCCCGATGGGGCAGGAGCCAGACCAGCTTGTCGAACTCGTCGTGGGGCACGGCGAGGTCGAGGAACTCCGGCGCCGCGTCGTCCGGCCGCGGCAGCACGACCTCGAACGACGGTGGGCCAATGTCGTCGAGGTGGGCGAGCCACCACCGGGTCGCGTCGTCGCCGTCCAGGATTTCCCGCAACTGATCGACCGATTGAGTGCCCGGCAACACGCGCGACATAGCTGATTCCACCTCATTGCATCAACGTCGGCATCGACGATCCCACCTTTGTGCGGATACCCGATAGTAGCCGATGGGCACGAACCGCATAGTGGCGTCAGCCGCTCTTTGAGCCGTCCGCCACGGACCGCGCAACACGAAAGCCGATGTTGCCGGTCGAACTGTCGGGTGTGGTTGAACTCCGGGAATCGACGCGGTACCGGTTGCAGTAGGACTTGTGGCAGAGGTAAGAACCGCCGCGCATGACCCGGTGCGTGCCACTCTCCGCGCCAGCTGGATTCTCCAGCGGACTATGGCGGTAGTAGTCGGAATCGAACCAGTCCGCGCACCACTCCCAAACATTCCCGGTCATGTTGAAAAGACCGAACCCGTGGGGCCCGTAGGCGTTCGCGGGAGCCGTGCCGGCGTAGCCATCGGCGGTCCGGTTCTTCTCCGGGAACGTGCCCTGCCAGACGTTCATGTGGTGCTTGCCATCCGGGATGAGCTGATCGCCCCACGGAAAGTGCGACGCTTCCTGCCCGCCCCTGGCGGCGAATTCCCATTCGGCCTCGGTCGGCAAGCGCGTGCCAGTCCAATCACAGAACGCCATCGCATCGTTCCACGAGACGTGGGTCACGGGGTGATTGGCGCGGGTCTGGACATCGGAACCCGGACCCTCCGGGTGGTTCCAGTACGCGCCGAAGACCTGCCGCCACCAGGGCGCGGCGGCGACCGCGCGTGTCTGCGCGAATCCGCCGGGCAGAAACCCGGCGAACACGAACGACCAGCCGAATCCTTCGGCCTCGGTCCGGTAGCCGGTGGCGGCGACGAACTTCCCGAACTGGGCGTTGGTCACGGTTTCGGGAGCCAGGTCGAACGCATCGACCCGGACATCGTGAACCGGCATTTCGCCGTCGAATTCGTACCCGTCGGCAAGGTGGTTGCCCATCCGGAAGGCGCCGCCCGCGATGGAAACCATAGGAGGAACAGTTCCCGAGGCCCTGGCCGGGTCCGTGGGACCCATATGAATGGTGACTGAGGCCGCTTCGCGGGCGGGCACGCACGTCGCGCAGCCCGTGAATGCGATACCGCCTTGGCCAGGATCGATCATCGAATGGCACCTGAAACCGATTGAACCGTGAGAGACGAAAATAGGTCGATCGCACTGGCCACCTGTGGTAGCGGTCGAGTTTTTCTCGATCAGGGATCGGGAATCCATCCCTCAACCGGGAGGAGGTCCCAGGTGTCCCACGCAGGTGCCGCCGTTGTCGTCGCTATTGGTCTTGTCAGGACAGGTGCTTCCCGTCCAACGCACTCCGGCAAGGTTCGCCCCGGTCAGGGTTGCGCCGGTCAGGTCGACGTTCTGGAAAATGGCCATTTGCAGGCTGGCGTCGGTCAGGTCGGCGTAGGCGAGGCTGGAGTCCGCCCAGAAAGTCGCGTCGAGGTTGGCATGACTCAGGTTGGCGTCAAGCAGATAGACATCCGTAAGGGCGCAGCCGCTGAGGTCGAGGCCGGAGAGATCGGGGGCTGGTCCCGCCTGTGACACCCTGGAACAGTTCACGTTCTGATTTGGCGCGCCCCGAACTTCATTGGCGCCAGTGCCACCGTCATGCACGTCTCCTTCGGTGACGTGGTGGATGTCGTTGCCGCTGCCGCCGTAGAGTTCATCAACGCTTGGGCCGCCGACCAGAATATCGTGGCCCGAACCGCCGTCGAGGATATCGTTGCCGCCCAGGCCGGAGAGGATGTCGTCGCCCGAGCCGCCGTAGAGGACATCGTTACCCTCGGTGCCGACCACCACCTGGCGGCCGGAGCCCCCACTGCCAGAGACAAGCTCGTAGTCGGCATAAACACCCGTGCCGCTTTGGGCGCTCGCGATCGCCGTCGCGCATAAAGCGTCACCTTCGGCGGAGACTGGAGAGGGCGCGGCCGCCAGGAGAGGCAAAAACATCAGGACGGCGACGATGAAACGATTGCCGAATTTCCGCAAGGTCTCCATTGGTGATCTCCCACGAATGTTGCCGATATGTTGTCCGGTCCCCTACCGAAGAATATCAAGGCGCCTACGCTGTGCGTCAAGAGTCAGCGGTGAGATGTTGTTCCGGTTCGACCGTTGTTTGGTGGTGACCCCCCCGGGATTCGAACCCGGAACCTGCGGATTAAAAGTCAATCCGGCTGGTGTTCTCTGGGTTTCCCTGGGTTGCCATTTACGCACGAATCACCACAACGTCGGTTCTCTGGGTTCCCTGAGGGGGAACGGATTATTCTGACGGTTGTTCTGACATCTGCTGTGTTCGATCGACGCGGGCAGCTCTATCGCCAACTAAAGTTCAACAACGTTCTTTCGCTGACGATAGTACTTCTGCCTGTGTGCATCCGAACAGAATCGCTTGTTCCGATTCCCTTCTACCGCCTCACCACATACAACGCAAGAGTGAGTGCTGTCTCGAGAATCCTTTACATCAAGCCACAGCCGAAGGTAGAGCAGGCTGCGAAGGTCAGAATTGACAATACCGCTGTCTTTGCCGTCTGTGCTACCAGGCACCAAGCTCAGAGCCCCATTCATCTTCTCCCCAACAATGCGATTCAAGACGTGCCATGCCTTTGCTCGGCTGCCCATTTGCATGAAGTGCTTGAACGGACGCGGGGCATCAGACATGTGCGGTCCCTGAACACCGGAAACAACAATCCACCTTCCGCGATATGTGACATCCTCCCAGCTGGAATTGTCACTGAGCCCCTGCTCAAGCTCCGCCGCTCGGCCGTCCTGAATCATCCTCGAGATCCGGTACACATCCAGAAACTCGCCCGCCTCGCGGCACCATTCATAAAACGTCATGTGCTTATTGACGGGCGTCAGGAGGCCATGAAGGTTGGCGAATTCTTCGATCAATTGCTTTCGAATGATGTGGCTTTCCTCGAAGAGGACAGAATCACGGTCGTTCTCATCAACATACATGTAGCGGAGACCCGGCGACGAGAGCCCAGAAGTTGTCTTAGCCTGCCATTCCACGTCGATCTTTTCCAGGTGCTCACTCAGTCGCCTAAACCCATTGAATGCGGCCCGGGCAACTCCCAGCCCCCATTGATGGACAAGCGCCCCGTCTCTCACGCCCTGAACACATGGTGTCGCGTACCAGCCTCGCGGAGCCAGCACTTCCTTGTCCTCACGGTCAAGTTGCCACTCATATCCGTGGTCATAGACCGTGAGGGTAAAATGCACGCCCCACTCCCCAGACTGCCACCTAACCACATCGTTACTCCAGGAATCGTTACAAATAACGTTACAAAACGACACTGTGAACTCTATCATACGGCCAATATCATGGAGTAGTCAAGTTCTCTGGTATTCCCATGGCGGCATGGGATGCAATGGGCTCCACACAGGAGGGAAGCCGGTGGCAACGAACGTCACGGAATTCGAGGATCGCCTGTCCAGCGATGACCGATGGTACGTGCGGGTCAACGAGGGCGCGCGGCTTGTAGGGCTGAGTCCGAAGACGCTCTACACCGGCATTTACGCCGGTTCGCTTCCGGCGCGGAAGTTTCGCGGCCGCGGATGGCTCATTCGGCGCGAGGACCTACTCCAGTGGGTCGAGGCCGAGAGCACCCCGAATGTTGCCGCATAGCAAGAACCCCGGCGCGATCACTCGCCGGGGTTCTCAAGAAGGATGATGTGATGTCTTCAAACTTATCTTATCACGATCCGGTTCTGAACGCTGCATTCCAGTACGCAGCCGCCGGCAAACCCGTGTTCCCGCTCTGGGGCATCGATGATCATGGGAAATGCTGCTGCGGAGATCCGCAATGCAAACATCCCGGTAAGCACCCGAATGGCCCGCTCGCGCCCAAGGGCCGGAACTCCGCATCCACCAATTTCGACATCATAAGACGCTGGCTCGACCAGGCGCCGATGTCGAACATCGGGATGCCGACCGGTCCCGAAACCGGTGTCGCCGTCCTGGACGTTGATGCCGGCCACGGTGGCTGGGAATCGATCGATGCCCTCGAGCGCCAGTATGGTGATCTGCCGGCCACCCACGCGGTTCAATCCGGTGGCGGTGGGCTGCACCTCTACTTCGCGGGCCCAACCGCACACGTCATCAAGACATCAACGAGCCAGATCGGCGCCGGTCTCGACATCCGGGCCCACGGCGGATCAATCGTCCTTCCTCCCAGCCTGCACGCATCCGGCCGACGCTACGAGTGGGCAGAGGTCACGAAGGATGGCAAGGGGCCGGGCGAATCGTTCACGCCGATGCCTGGCTGGCTCATTGCATTGGCCACCAAACCCGCCCGGATCGTTCCCCAAGATCGTTCCTTCCCGGCCAATTCACTTAAGGGAACCGGGAACCGGGAACAATCCGATGGGCCGATTCCGGACGGTCAGCGCAACGCCACCTTGGCGTCTCGATCGGGCTCGATGCGGCGGGCGGGCTTCTCGGAAAGTGAAATCCTGGCTGCCCTGCTCCAGATGAATCAGGACCGCTGTCATCCACCTTTGCCGGACCAGGAAGTGCGGCGTATCGCGAAATCCGTATCCCGGTACACCCCGGCGCCCACCCCGATCGCCTCCATGCCGTTCCATGGGATCACGATCCGGAACGGGAAGGTGGCCTGATGGCATACCAAAAGTTCACCCCCGTCGAAATCGGGGCAATGGATTTCCCGAGGCCGGAATGGCTGGTTGAAAACCTGCTGGTCGCCGGGAGCGCCGTGCTGTTCCCGGCCAGGGAAAAGGCCGGGAAGGGACTGCTGGCGATTGATCTTGCGTGCTCGATCGCCCTGGGCGAGCCGTGGCTTGGCCACGCCGTCACCGAGGGATCGGTCG
>JACCYX010000279.1 GCA_013696265.1 Chloroflexia bacterium | reverse complement strand
GGATTTGGTCAATCAGCGTCCGTTCCGGGCAGTCAGGAACCAAGCAACTGGTGAAGCAGCGCCATACGGATGAAGACGCCGTTTTGGGCCTGCCGGAAATAGGCGGCGCGCGGATCCAGGTCCACCTCCGGCCGGATTTCGTCGACGCGGGGCAAAGGGTGCATCACGATCGCGTGCGGACCCAGCAAGCCCATTGATACTTCGTCGATGACGTAGATGCCTTGGGCAGCCTGAAATTCGGATTGAGTGACGAATCGCTCCCGCTGGATGCGAGTTTGATAGACCACGTCCGCGACGCTGAGCGCCTTGCCGAGGTCGGGTTCGTCGCGGTACCGGACCCCGGCGGCATCCAGAGCATGCCGGATATCGTCGCCCATCGGCACTTCGGCCGGCGACACGAACAGCAACTCGACGTTTCGCGTGAGCCGGAACATGAGCGCCAGCGATCGAACGGCCCGCCCGAACCGGAGGTCGCCCACCAGGGCCACCTTCAGGTCGTCCAGTTGTCCCAGTTCGTCCTGAATCGTGTAGAAGTCGAGGAGGGCCTGGGTGGGATGCTCGCCCGGCCCGTCGCCGCCGTTGACGATCGGGACCGGCGACACCGCCGCCGCGCGGACCGCGGCTCCCTGCTCGTGATGGCGGATGACGATGCCGTCAGCGTAGCCGGCGACAATGCGCACGGTATCCTCGACTGTTTCGCCCTTGATCGCGGACGAAAATTCGCGGGCGTTCTCAGTGGAGACAACCTGGCCGCCGAGTCTCAGCATGGCCGATTCGAAACTCAGCCTGGTGCGCGTCGATGGCTCGTAGAAAAGGGTTGCCAGGATCCGGTCCCGCAGGAGTTCATCGCTGGATTTGACCGATTTCATCCGCTCGGCGGACTCGAAGAGCGACAGGACCCACTCGCGTTCAAACTGCTCCACCGCCACAATGTGCTTCACCAGACTGCTCCCCGCGGGTATCCGCCATTCATTCCGGAGTGGAGTATAGTGCGCTCCTGACGCACGAAGGAGATGACTGAGGACCGTGTTTATACCCTTGAGTGACCGGGTCGGCTACGTGCCCGGCGGAACCAACATCGGGGTAATCCGCAACGACGATTCCCACGTCACCCTGATCGACAGTGGACTCAACGACACGATCGCGCGCAAGGTGCTCCGAAGCGTTCGCGACGAACTTGGGTCCGAGGTCGTCGCGATCCTCAACACGCACGGACACGCCGACCACTTCGGCGCGAACGCGTTCGTCGTCAAGCGGACGGGGTGCGAAGTCTGGGCGCCGGCTATCGAAGCAACCACCATCCAGCATCCTGTCATGCAGCCCGCCATGCTCTTCGGCGGCGCCGATCCGATGGACGCGCTCCGGAACCGGTTTCTCCTGGCGGAGGCGAGTCCGCTCGACGGGGAACTCATAGCCGGCAAGCAGCGGTTCATGGGAACGGACATCGAGCTAGTCGCTCTGCCGGGGCATTCCCCCAACCAGATGGGCATGCTGGTCGACGGCGTTTTTTTCGGTGCCGATGTCGTCTTCCCGCGGGCGGCGATCGAGAAATATCGCCTCCCATACCTTTTCGGTCTGACCGATCACCTCGCTTCGCTCGACGTGGCTCTCACGATCATTGCCAGCGCGGTTGTGCCGGGGCACGGTCCGCATGCAGAGTCGCTCGACGAACTCGTCGAACTCAACCGGGAGACGATCGAGAGGACGCTCGACTGCATCAGGGACGTCCTGCGGACTCGGGCGACCAGCGACGACATCTGCGCGCGGGTCTTCACCGTGCTGGATGTACCGGTTTCGGATGCGCAGGGCTACTTCCTGCTCAAACCAACGATCAACGCCTACCTGGCCCATCTAGACCGGATCGGGGATGTTCTGTGCGAGATCGTGGACAAGCGGGCCCTATGGAGCCGACGCTGATCTACCTTCGAGGTCGGAAACGATCATCGCGGCGATGTCGTTGCCGAGCCGCACGCTGTAGTTCGTGCCCCGGTCTTCCGGATAGATTTGGGTGGTATTCGCCAGGTAGAGGTTCTTCAGCGGTGTCCGGTGGTCCGGGATGCGCTCCGAGTAACGCATTGGAATGATTGGTTGGGCCGCGCGCTCCCGATAGACCCATGTGTTCGTGATCCACGACGGGTCGAAGTCGGGGTTGATCTTCGACAGGTGCGGGAGGTAGGCGTCGATAATCTCGTCAGACGTCATGGTGAAGTAGGGATGGTCGGGTTCCATGTACTTGCTCAGGTAGACGTAACGCTTGCCATCGTACTTCGCGGGGTCGATGAAGTTCGTGTGCTCGATCACGCCGGTGAAGGGGAGGTCGTCATCGGCGATGTTAAGCCAGTAGACATCGGAGAGTGGGCGGTCCAGTTCGAGGATGGCGACCACCGCCGCTTCGTAGTCGAGCGCGTCGAGCTTCTCCACATAGTCCGCCGGCAGCGGCGGGGCGAGCTTCTGGAAGATGTTCGACGGCACGGTCGCCAGCACCACATCGACGGCCGTGGTACTCGAACCGTCCTCAGGCTTGGCTAGCCAAGTGCCGTCAGGCGCCTGGGTGATGCCCGAGAGTCCCGAGCGGACGATCTTCACCCCCGCGTTTGAGCACGCCTGGACCAGGGCATCAACGATTACCTGGAAGCTGCCGTCGAAGTAGCCCAGTTTTTCCTGATCAAGCGGGGAGCGCCGGGAGGTGGTGCGCAGCCAGATCTTGCCCCAGAACCAGACCATTGGAATGCGGTCGTAGTACGATCCGAACTTGGCCCGGAGCTGGGCGCCCAGCGTCTTGTCGTAGGCGCGCTTGCCAAGCGCCCTGGTGAGCCACTCGTGGGCCGTAACCGACTCATACTTCTTCCAGTCCTTCACCTTCTGGAGGTAGGCCGTGACGAGTCCAAGCCGGACCCGGTCGACGAACGGGATGCAGCCGAGTTTGAGCAGATCGAGGGCGCCGTTGAGTGGGTAAATCCGCCCGTCCGCGAAGTAGCCGACATTCGAAGGTAACCACATCAGCTTGTCGCCAACGCCGACTTCCTCCGCTAGCGCGGCGATCGACGTGTCACTCTGGAAGAGGTGGTGGTAGAAGATTTCGAGGCGTGTATTTGCGACCGCGAACGTTGCCGCCTGGCCTCCCAACCGCCCCTTCTCCCACAGCGTCACGTCATGACCCTCCTGAGCCAGCCGCAACGCGGCGGTGAGTCCCGCGAACCCGCCGCCAATCACCCCGATCGACATTTTCCTCTTTCCGTTCGACATCCCCAAGTACCTTTGTTTGCGCGAACGACCTAGAGGCAGACACCAAGTCTGCCTCTCACCAGGGTATTGTCTGTCGGTAGGGGAGGACCTTGTGTCCTCCCGCGTGACCGCCGGTTGGGCGGGCGGACACAAGGTCCGCAGCCCTACCAGCGCGGTTGTAAGCAACCGACACGCAAGCGTTACACGAAGAGCGGCGAGAGCACCAGCGTGATCGTGGCCAGCAGCTTGATCAGCACGTGCAGGGAAGGACCGGCCGTGTCCTTCCAGGGATCGCCCACCGTGTCGCCGACGACCGCGGCGGCGTGGGCCTCGCTGCCCTTGCCAAGCACGTTTCCGTTGTCGTCCTTGAGGTTGCCCGCCTCGATGTATTTCTTGGCGTTGTCCC
>JACCYX010000268.1 GCA_013696265.1 Chloroflexia bacterium | reverse complement strand
GCAGATCGATACTACTTCTGGGGTTGCCGCCTCGCGGGTTCGCCGAGGCTCAACATCAGGCGGTTGGCGTTTCCGAAAATGGCGGCGGACTGGACAACATCGAGAATCGCCAGGTCGTCGAAGCCTTCCTCCCGAAGAGCGAGGAAGTCCTGGCCTGTGACAGCCTCGGGATCGCGTGTCAGCCTGACGCTCAACTCGACGACGGCTCGTTCCCGATCGGCCAGCGGCGCGGTCACACCGTCGTCAAGCAGGCCCTGCATCAGGTCGCGCTTCTTCGACAGATTCGAGTACACCCTGGAGTGGACCGATGCACAGTAGACGCAGCCGTTCACGCGCGACGCCGCCGTGGCCGCGAGTTCCCGGTCGGCCCGCGGAGTACCTTCCTTGCCCTCGAAGATGTCGCTGAACAGGACCGTCCTGGTGCGGACCGATTCCAGGTCGTTGGCCAGAACTTCGTAGTAGGTCGCCCCTGTTCGCTTCCCGAGAACCGCGTCGATGCGCTCGCGTTGCTCAGGTGCGACCCCGGCTTCGTCGACCGTCTCGATCCACGGTGACCAATCCAGAAACTCCTGGGTCCAGGTGATATGCGTTTCGGCGCTCAATTGACGTTCCTTTCCGGCTAGCGTCAGGCGGCGGCCTTGTGTTGCGGCCGAGGCTCGCCCAGCGTCAGCATGAGCCGGTTGGCATTGGCGAAGAAGGCCGCGTAGTTGATGACATCGAGAATACCCAGGTCGTCGAAGCCGAGTTCGCGCAAGGGCTCCAGATCCTCAGCTGTCAGGGATTCGGGATCGGTGGTGACCTTCACGCTCAGATCGACCACTACCCGCTCGATCGGCGGCAGGTCGGCATCGATGCCATCATCGAGAAATCGCCCCGCTAGGTCACGGTTCTTCGCCGCGTGCGCGTACATCCGGGCGTGAACCGAGGCGCAGAAGACGCAGCCGTTGATCCGGGATGCCGTCGTCGCGCCCAGTTCGCGCCACGCCGTAGGCTCCGGGTTTTCCGAAGCATAAACATGGCGGTGGACGAGTGCGCGTGCCTGCCACGCCTCGAAGTCGTTGGCCAGCACGGCGATGTAAGCCGAGTTCGGGGCGTCCCCGATGGCGGAATCCACCCGTTCGCGCTGTTCCGGGGAGATATCGGTCTCGACCGCTCGTTCCAGCCAGGGCGTCCACTCCAGGAAGTCGAGCGTGAATGTTTCTCGTGGCGCGTCGCTCATGATCGGCCCCCGAACGCGCGAAGACCGGCGACGAGGCGGAGCTGGTACGCGACGAAGGCGATCGTCTGCGAGAGGGAGACGATCCCGGCTGGCGAGAACCCGGCATCCTTGAGCGCTATCAGATCGGATTTGCGGGCATCCGCCGGACGCGTCGTCAGCAGATCGGCGTGGCGCAAGGCTGCACCCAGCGGTGTTTCTTCGATCACCGGTTCGGCGATGTCCACCGCCTGTCCCAACGCATCGGGCGATGCCCCACCGTCGGCGGCGAGACGGGCGTACCAGTCGGCGACTGAAGTGCTGCCGGTGTGGGAGGCGACCCGCACCGCGACCAGGTAACGATCGAGGATCGGGAATGCTTCGGCGGAACTGGCTGTCGGCTCGAAGAGCGACAGGTAGTACTCCTGCAGTTCGCGCACCAGGTTCGGTTTCCGGTTCCGAAGCTGAGCGATCGGCGATTGCTCGTCAATGCCGAGGATGGCGTTCACCACATCTGCCGTTTGGACGTTGATAGCGGTCATGAAGTGTCTCCTACGTTGTGATTCGTCGCCTCTGTTTGTCATGTCGAGCGTCAGCGAGACATCCCCCGCGAAGCGGTGTCGCGACTCCGGCCAAGGCATACCGGCTGCGCCGGGGGATTCCTCGCAAGCTCGGAATGACAAAACTGCGGCGACAATTCGCGCGTTAGCGCGGGTGATCAGTCGAGGCCGAGGGCGTGTTTCCCGATGATGGTCAGGGCCACGTCGTCCATCGGCGGGTTACCCAGGCCGGCGCGCACGTCACGGAAGTAGCGTTCCAGCGGGTGCTTGCGCTGCAGGCCGACCGAGCCGACGACGCGCAGCGCCCCATCCGTGATCTCGATTGCGTTGTTGGTGACGGTGTACTTGGCGGCGGCGAACTGCCAGCCAATTTGCTCGCGATGTTCGGGATGCTTGTCCCACAATTCCGCCGTGCCGTAGAGCACTGATCGCGATTGCAACAGGAGCAGCTCGATCTGGGCGATCCGATGCTGCACGGTCTGGAGTTCGGCGATCGGCGTGCCGAGGCCGGCCGGTACCCGGTTCTTCGCGAAATCGACCGCGAAATCGCGCGCCGCCTGGGCGATGCCGAGGTAGACGGCGCTACCGAGCAGTGTCCAGCCGCTGACCTGGCTGGCGGGCAGACCCGGCGAAGATGGCAACGTGTAATCGTCGGGCACGAAGACATCCTCGAAGATGACGTCGTGGCTGCCGGTGGCCCGCATGCTCAGGTTGTCCCACGTCTCCTCGATCCGGACGCCGGGAGAAGACATCGGGACGTGCAAGCTACCCCGGCTCTCGACGCCGACCTTGTCGCGCAAGGTGAGCAGCACGGTTCCGTAGGTGAGACCGGGGGAGAGCGTGCTCCATGTCTTCCGGCCGTTCACCCGCCAGCCGCCAGCAACCTTGTCTCCAGTGGTGCGAAAACCGCCGCCCCGGC
>JACCYX010000221.1 GCA_013696265.1 Chloroflexia bacterium | reverse complement strand
CCTGGGCCGTGCTCACCGCGCCGTCCGAAGCGCTCCGGTACGCGGCGATGCTGTCGACCTGGACCCGGGACCTCGTGGTCCTGACGAACGGCGACAACGAGATCGGAGCCGAGACCAGGCGCGGGCTTGCCGACCTGGGCGTTTCGCCGCGGACGGAACGAATCAGCCGGCTTGACGCTGAGGGAACGCGATTGAGGCGAGTCATGTTCGAAGTGGGAGATGCGCTCGAGCGCACGGTGCTCCTGCATCGACCGCGGCAGCAGCCGCGCACCGATCTTGCCACCCAGCTTGGGTGCGAGCTGATTCCGGACGGGATGATTCCCGGATTGATCAGGGTCGACCAGATTCAGCAGACCACCGTGCCCGGCGTCTTTGCGGTTGGGGATGTGACGACCCCGATGCAGCAGGTCGCGTTGGCGGTATCCTCAGGGCTGACGGCTGGCTCGATGGCGAATCACCAGTTCGTGAACGAGACGCTTGCCCCGTACGCGTTTGAGGAATGATTAATGTCTCTCTACGAAGACGCCGAAGCCCTGATCGAGTCGGATGACGCGGAGGAGGTCCAAGAGGGCCTGGATCGGTTGCGGCGGCATGCCGAGGCGCATTCCGGTGACGCCGAAGCCTGGTTCCAGTACGGCGGCGGGCTGGACTCGAGTGGGGACGAGGCAGCCGCGATCGTCGCTTACCAGCGAACCTTCGATTTGGGCGTCGAGCGGCTCGACAGCGCCGACCAACCCCGGATCTACGTGCAGACCGGGAGCACCCTGCGCAACCTGGGCCGGTTGGATGAGGCGCGAGCGCTGCTGGAGGAAGGGCGAAACCGCTTTCCGGAGGTTCGGGTACTGGCGGTCTTCCTGGCGCTGGTCGAGGTCAGCGCCGGGCGCGACCGCCGGGCGATCGACCTGCTGTTCGAGGTGATTCTCGGTGAGGGCGGTGGTGACGACTCGGTCAAGTGGTATCCGCGATCCCTGGCGAATTACGCCGCCGAGATTCGCCAGCCGTAGGGGCTGGCTCGGGCTCGTCCGTTCCCTCATCGGTTGACCGCATCCGCCGCACCGTCCAACTGATGGTGGCCAGCCCACAGGCGGCGCCCACCGCGTCGACGATGACATCGAGCGGATCGGGCTGGCGGCCGGACACGAACGACTGGTGCCACTCGTCGCTGACGCCGTAGAGCACGGCCAGCGCAATGGCCAGCAGCCAGCGGCGGCGACCTTCGAGGCCGAAGCCGCCAAGCACCCACCAGACGAGGATCGCCAGCACGAAGTAGACGCTGAAGTGGCCGAGGTTGGAGGTCACGACCGGGCCCAGGCCCGGTGGCTGGGGCACGGTGCTTCGCGCCGAGACCAGGAAGATCAGGCCCATCCACCCAATCGCGACCGCGATCCGCGCGATTGGCCGGAGGACCAGGTTGGAGGCGTTCGACATCGACGGATGGTGCTCCCGGAACGACGCAAAACGACCCAGCGGACTGAGCCGGCGGGTCGTTCTCATGTGGCGTCTTGACGAAGTCGTGATCGACGGTCGCGCGGATCAGCGGCTCAGGAAATTGCCGATCCTTCGCCCTCAAGCTCGGCGAGAATCGAAGGTGTCGGCAAGCGCATGCTCTGCGCCGCGGCCCCGAATTCGGTGATCTCCGCGGGCTGGGTACCAAGCGCCTCGGCCAGTCGCCGCGCGATGTGCGGGCGTGGACCGGATTTGCCGAGTTCGATCTGCGACACCGTGACCCGTGCCACACCGGCACGGTCGGCCAATGTTTGCTGCGACATGCGTCGCCTAAGCCGCGCTTCCCGAAGCGTCAGCATCAGCACTACTCCCTTCCACTCCCCAATGGTGGCCTGGCGTGCGGGGGCACGGGCTGCCAGGTCACCAAGCCGGCCGTCCGGCTCTTCCCGAGAACCACTGTAAACCGCCCGGACTGCCGGGGGTAGGTGTCCGTTCGGCTTTCTGTTAAGCCATTCTTCAGGAAGCGACGTGGTTGCTGACGACGACATCCTGAACACGGTGAACGTTCAGCCCGGAAGTCCCGCCAGTCACCCCCGATCGGACGCGTATGGGATGGCCCGGCGGCATCACGGACACTGATGAATGGCCTTCGAATCTCCATTGTGGCGGCGATTCTGGCGCGGGCCGCGTGCGAGAATATCGCGGAAACCGTTCCTGCCTGGCACTGCCAGCGCGTCAGGAACGATCGACAGGGCACTTGCCGGAGCCTTTCCGGAACGTTTCAGAGGGGGAGTATCGATGGCTGATCCACGAATCGAGAAATGGGCGCGGGCCCTGGCCGGCTATTCGGTCGAGGTTAAGGCGGGGCAAACCGTAGCGATTCTGGGCCACCCCGCCGCCGAGCCGTTGCTGCGGGCCGTTCACCGCGAGGTCGTTCGCATGGGTGCGTTCCCGGTGCTGCTCTACACCGCCGAGGGGGCGACTGCCGACCTGCTGGCCGAGGGAAGCGACGAACAACTGCGATTCATCTCGCCGATCGACCGCTTCGTGCGGACCGAGGCCGACGTGGTGATCAACATCCGAGCCGAAACCAACACCAGGCGGCTGTCGGCGGTCGATCCGAAGCGGCAATCGCTCTACACCGCCGCGCGCCGGGCGCTCTTCGAAACCTACATGGAACGGGCCGCCGACGGACGGCTCGACTGGACCCTGACGCTGTACCCAACTGATGCCTACGCCCAGGATGCAGACATGGACACCGAGGCGTACACCGATTTCGTGCTCTCGGCCTGCAAGCTGGACCGCGACGATCCGGTGGCGGCCTGGCTCGAACTCAAGGACGAGCAGCAGCGCCTGATCGATTGGCTCGACGGCAAGCGGGAAGTCCACCTGTCGGGGCCGGACATCGACCTCACGCTCTCGGTCGCGGGCCGGACCTGGATCAACTCCGACGGCAAGCGCAATTTTCCGAGCGGGGAGATCTTCACCGGCCCGGTCGAGGACTCGGTCAACGGCACGATCCGCTTCTCGTTCCCGGTCGTGACGGCGGGCCGCCAGATCGAGGACATTCGCCTACGCTTCGAGAACGGCAAGGTCGTCGAAGCCTCGGCAACCCGGAATGAGGAATACCTGATCCAGCAACTCGATACCGACGAGGGTGCCCGCTACCTGGGAGAGTTCGCGTTCGGCACCAACTTCGACATCGCCCGCTTCACGAAGAACATCCTCTTCGACGAAAAGATCGGCGGCACGGTCCACATGGCGGTTGGCCTGGGCTACCCGGAAACCGGCAGCCGGAACAAATCGGCCATCCATTGGGACATGATCGCCGACCTCCGGCAGGGCGGTGTCGCGTCCGTCGATGGGGAACCCTTCCTGAAGGACGGCAAGTTCGTGGTATAGGCAATATCGGTATGCCCAACGTATCGTATCCTCCACATGTCTCCAATGACCGTCATTCCGAGCTTGCGAGGCAGCGAAGCGACATCCCCCGCGAAGCGATAAGCGATAGCGGTATTGTGGGTTCGCCGCCAACCGGATACCGGCTATCGCTTATCGCTTCGCTGCGCGGGGGGATGTCTCGCTGACGCTCGACATGACACGGTGTGAGGAACGATGAACGGTGACGATGAGCCGCGGGAGAGCATCCTGGCGGTAGTCCATGAAACGGCGTTGGGTTTGTATGACGCAGGCGTGATCGACAAGCAGACGATGCGGGAGTTCGACGAACTCTGTCTCACCCCCGTCCATGACTTCACCGCGGAGGACATACGAAGCCTCCGGGAACGCGTGCATGTGAGCCAGTCCGTGTTCGCGCAGCATTTGAATGTGAACAAGAGCCTGGTCAGTCAATGGGAGCGGGGCGAGAAGCGGCCATCGGGACCTTCCCTCAAGCTGCATGCGCTGGTGGAGAAAAACGGTCTGGCCGCGATCATGTAACGCCAATCCTGCTCATCAATGAAACCGAGGAGAACTTGCCTGTGACTACGCGCGCTGTTTCAACCTGGTCACTTCACCGGACGCTCGGGCGATTCACGGGCCCCGACTCGGCGATCAATAGTGGGCGCTTCATCGATGCCGAGCCGTCTCCGGATGGGCTCCCGCTCCTGGAGCTTCCCGGCGAACTCAAGCAACGCGGCTACGATGCGGTTCAGATCTGCCATTTCCACCTCCCGCCACGCTCGCCCACCCACCTCGGCGAGTTGCGGGCGGCGCTGGACGAATCCGGGATCGAACTCGATGCGCTCCTGATCGACGATGGTGACCTTACCAGTGCGACCGCCGCGGATGGGGCAGAGAACTGGATCGGCGGGTGGCTTGACACCGCCACCGCACTCGGCGCCCGGCGGGCACGAGTGTGCGCCGGGCGGTCGGCGCCGACCGCCGAGACGCTGGGTGAGAGCGCCCAGCGTCTCGTGCGCCTGGCGGCATCGCATCCTGACGTACGCGTCGTAACCGAGAACTGGATGGAGCTCCTGCCGGATGCGAATTCGGTGCTGGCGCTTCTGGCCGCGACCGGAGATTCGTTGGGACTCATGATCGACCTCGGGAACTGGAGTGGGCCGGACAAATACGACGAACTTGCCCGCATCGCGTCGCACGCTGAAACCTGTCACGCCAAGTGCCGCTTTCCGGACAGCACGCCGGATCGCGATGATTTCGAACGGGCGCTCCAGATCCTCAAGGACGGTGGATTCGATGGTCCCCTCGCGCTGATCTACGACGGACCCGACGATGACGAGTGGACGGCTCTCGACACTGAGTTCGAAATCGTGCAAAGCGTGTTCGGGTAATCATTCTGGCGCCGGAAGGCTGGCGAGAACTTTCACCAAGGTGGCAACGGTGGCGACCATGGGCGCCGATCCGTTTCTCCTTTCGGGAGCGCTGTCGATTTCCGCGCCGCCTGTTCGTCTGGTTGGTAAGGAAAGGAGAACGGCATGAAGTACCTGCTCATGATCTACGGCCCGGACGATTGGTCGGAAACGTCGACACCAGAGCAGGAGGCGGCGGAAATGGAGGCTCATGACGCCTTCGCCGCCTATCTCCAGGGACGTGGCGCGGCTTTCTCCGGCGAGGCGCTGCATCCGTCGAACACGGCCACCACGCTTCGCCCATCGGAAAACGGTGACGGTTTCATGGTCACCGATGGCCCGTTCGTCGAACTGAAGGAGAACCTCGGCGGGTTCTACATCATCGAAGCGGCCGATCTGGATGACGCGATCGAAGTCGCCAAACACTGTCCCAATGACCACGGTATCGAAATCCGCCCTGTCCTGGAATTCGATAGCTGACATGAAGGGCCAGGTCGAGGTTGCAGTCGCTGAGGCGCACGAGCGCGAGTGGTCGCGGGTGGTTGGTACGTTTGTGCGCTCCACCCGCGACCTCGACCTGGCCGAAGATGCCGCGCAGGACGCATTCGTCTCGGCGATCGATGCCTGGGCGCGAGATGGCATTCCGGCCAGCCCCGTCGCGTGGCTGATTACGGCCGCCCGGCGGAAGGCGATCGATCGCCAGCGCCGTGAAACGAACCCCTTGCGCAAGCTGCCGTTGCTGATCGTGCCCGGCGATGACGATGTGCTTCCGCCCGATGAGATTCCCGATGAGCACCTGCGGTTAATCTTCACTTGCTGCCATCCGGCACTGGCGATCAAGGTCCGGGTCGCCTTGACGTTGCGGCTCGTTTGTGGCCTCGAAACCGCGACGATTGCCCGGCTCTTCGTTGTTCCGTTGCCGACCATGGCCGCCCGGATCACCCGCGCCAAGAAGAAGAGTGCGATATCCGGCATCGCGTACCGAGTGCCGGAAGCGCACGAACTGCCGAAACGCCTCCCGGCGGTGTTCTCGGTCGTCTACCTGCTGTTTACGGCGGGGCACACCGCTCCCTCGGGAGATCGGCTCGTTCAACCGGAACTGACGCGCTGGGCGCTCGACCTGGCGTCGATCATGGCCCAGTTCATGCCGGAGGAACCGGAGGTCCTCGGTCTCTTCGGGCTGCTCCGACTCTCCGATGCGCGCCGGGAGGCACGAGTCGATTCCAAGGGGCACCTCGTGCTGGTCGAACGGCAGGACCGATTACGCTGGGACCATGCCGCAATCCAGGAAGGAATTGTGGCGGTGGAATCCTCGCTGGTCCGCACGCGGGGACGCTTGCCTGGACGGTACGCGCCGCAAGCCGCGATCGAAGCGGTTCATTCGGAGGCGCTGGGTTACGAGGAAACCGACTGGCAACAACTGCTCTGCCTCTACAACTTGCTTCGTGAAGTCGCCCCGTCACCCATCGTGGAGATGAATCGCGCCGTCATTGTTTCGAAACTGTCGGGTCCGGACGCCGGACTGGCGATCCTCGACGACCTGACCGATTGGGATGCCGGAAAGCACTACTACCTCTTTGCCGCTGCCCGGGCCGACCTGTTGCGCCGCCTTGGGCGTGTCGCCGAGGCGAATGCCGAATACCGTCGCGCGCTCGCCCTCACGGACAACGGGATCGAGCAGGGATTCCTGCCAGAGCGGATCGGGGAGACGGACATGGCTGGCGCCTGAGCCGGGATGCCAGCGGCATCCGGTATGCTTATGCGGAGAGACCGTTTGCGCAAGGTATCGACCGGGGGCATAAGAGCTTGAGGCAACGATTCCGTACGTGGTGGTTCGACCTGCAGTACACGCTCTGGTTCGTGCCCTCGTTGATGACCCTGACTGCCGTCGTGCTGGCGTTCGTCATGCTTCGGCTCGATCGCGAGGCTTTGGCGGAGGAGGAGATCCACCGCTGGTGGTTCTTCGAGGCTGGCGCCGAAGGGGCACGGGGTGTTCTCTCCACCATCGCCGGGACGATGATCACCGTCGCGACAACCGCGTTTTCGATCACGATCGTGGCGTTGCAGCTCGGATCGAGCCAGTTTTCGCCGCGTATCCTGCGGGGCTTCACGCGGGACCGCGGCAACCAGCTGGTGCTTGGCATCTTCATCGCCACCTTTGCCTACACCGTGCTGGTCCTGCGGTCGATCCGTTCGGAATCGGCGGACTTCGAGGTGTTCGTGCCTTCGGCGTCGGTCAGCCTTGCCATCCTGCTGGCGTTCGCCGCGATCGGTTCGCTCATCTACTTCTTCCACCACGCCGCGCGGGCGATCCAGGCATCGGTGGT
>JACCYX010000215.1 GCA_013696265.1 Chloroflexia bacterium | reverse complement strand
GTCGTGAACAGTTCGGGTCAGACGAATGACGATCCGGTGGACGCGTCCACCACGCCCGGCAACGGGCCGCCCGCCGTGTCGATCACGCGCCCGGTCCGGACCATCGAGATGGCCTTCTCGATCTCGGGGTGGAGGTAGCGGTCGTGGTCGAGGTGCGGCACCTCGCGGCGGACCAGCGCCTTGACGGCGTCGATCGGTCCGCTCGACGCGAGCGGCGCGTGGAAATCGCAGCCCTGGGCGGCCGCCAGCAATTCGATGGCGACGATGGCCGTCGCGTTCTCGATCATCGGGTGCAACCGCCGCGCGCCGTGGGCCGCCATCGACACATGGTCCTCCTGGTTCGCCGAGGTGGGAATCGAGTCGACGCTCGCGGGAAACGCCCGCTGCCGGTTCTCGGCGACCAGTGCCGCCGCCGTGACTTGCGGGATCATGAAACCCGAGTTGAGGCCCGGTTTGGGGGTGAGGAAGGCGGGCAACCCCGAGAGAGCGGGATCGACCAGCAACGCGATCCGGCGCTCCGCGAGCGAGCCGATCTCGCAAATCGCCATCGCCATCATGTCCGCCGCGAACGCGACCGGCTCGGCATGGAAGTTGCCGCCGGAGAGCGCCTCGTCTTCGTCGGGGAAGATGAGCGGGTTGTCGGAGACGCCGTTTGCCTCGGTTTCCAGCAGCGAGGCGGCCTGGCGCAGGATGTCGAGCGCCGCGCCCATCACCTGGGGCTGGCAGCGGAGGCTGTAGGGATCCTGGACGCGTGGATCGCCAAATTTGTGCGATTCCCGGATCGCGCTGCCAGCCATGAGCCGGCGGAGCGCCGCGGCTGCTTCGATCTGGCCCCGGTGCCCGCGCAGCACGTGGATCCGCGGGTCGAACGGGGCGTCGGAGCCGCGTGCGGCATCGGTCGCCATCGCCCCGGTGACCAGGGCGGTCTGGAAGAGGGTTTCCGCCTCGAACAGCGCCGCCAGGGCGTGCGCGGTCGAGAACTGGGTACCGTTGAGCAGCGCCAGCCCTTCTTTCGGGCCGAGCGTGAGCGGCGTCAACCCGGCCGACGCCAGCGCCGCCTCCGCCGGCACTTGGCCCTGTGTCGTGATCGCCTCGCCAACGCCGATCATCACCGCGGCCAAGTGCGCCAGGGGAGCCAGGTCGCCCGACGCGCCAACCGAGCCCTGGGCGGGCACGACCGGGATCACGGCCCGCGCCAGCATCGCCGCCAGCATCTCGACCGTAGCGACTTGCACCCCCGACGCGCCCTGGGCCAGGCTGGCCAGCTTGAGCGCCATCATCAGGCGGACGATCGGCGCCGGAGTGGGTTCCCCGACCCCGGCTGCGTGCGAGAGCACGATGTTGCGCTGGAGCACTTCGAGGTCACTGGTCGCGATTGGCACGCTGGCGAGTTTGCCAAACCCGGTGTTGATGCCGTAGACCGGCTCTCCGCGAGCTACGATCCGGGCGACGCTGGCGGCACTCCGTTCGATCGCTGGGATCGCGTCGGGCGTCAGTTCGGGCGTGGCCCCGCGAAGGATCGCCCGCCACTCGGCGAGCGAGACCGCGCCGGGATTCAGGGCTACATCGGTCATCGATCTCTCCAGACCCGGGCGTGCAGCGGGTTGAACCCCATCCGGTAGACCAACTCGGCCGGCCGCTCGACATCCCAGATCGCCAGGTCGGCCCACTTGCCGACTTCGAGCGTGCCCGTTTCATGCCCGATCCCGAGCGCCTGGGCGGCGTGACGGGTGACACCGGCCACGCACTCCTCGACGGTGAGGCCGAACAGGGTGGCGGCCATGTTCATCGCCAGCAGGAGCGACGTGAGCGGCGACGTGCCGGGGTTGGAATCCGTGGCGACGGCCATCGGCACGCCATGCCGGCGGAAGGCGTCGACCGGGGGCTTGTGCGTTTCGCGGATGAAGTAAAAGGCACCGGGCAGCATCACGGCCACCGTCCCGGCGACGGACATCGCCGCCGCGCCGGACTCCGAAGCATGCTCCAGGTGATCGGCCGAGAGCGCGCCGAACCGGGCGGCAAGGGCGGCCCCGCCCGTATCCGAGAGTTGATCGGCGTGGAGCTTCACCGGCAGGCCAAGCGCCTTAGCCGCCTCGAAGACCCGCTCGATCTGCCCCGGCGTGAAGGCGATGCCCTCGGCGAACCCGTCGACGGCGTCGGCGAGTCCTTCCCTGACCACCGCTGGAAGCATCTCATCAACCACGAGATCGATGTACGCGTCGCGATCGTCCCGGTAGGCGGGTGGCACGGTGTGCGCCCCGAGGAAGGTGGTCTGGACCGTGACGGATCGTTCCGAGCCAAGTCGGCGCGCCACCCGGAGCGATTTTCGCTCGTTCTCCAGGTCGAGCCCGTAGCCGGATTTCACTTCGATGGTGGTCACGCCTTCGGCGAGCAGGGCGTCCAGGCGCGGCAGCGTCTCCCGCAGGAGCGTGTCTTCGCTCTCCGCCCGGAGCGCCTCCACCGAGGAAACGATGCCGCCACCGGCGCGCGCGATCTCCTCGTAGGTGGCGCCGGCGAGGCGCATCTCGAACTCGTTGGCGCGGTTCCCGGCGTAGACGAGGTGGGTGTGGCAATCGATCAGGCCCGGCGTGATCAGCCGCCCGTCGCAATCGACGACGATGGCGGAAGCCTCGACGATGTGTGCCGGCAACTTGTTTTCAGGACCGGCGTAGACGATTCGACCCTCGCGGGCCGCGACCGCACCGGACTCGACCGGGCCGAGGCCCTCGCGGCCGGGCGCGAGGGTCGCCAGCCGCGCGTTGCGCCAGAGCTGGACAGGTCCGAGCGTTTTGTTTGGGTCGATCGGCATGGAACTCACCATTCCGGCTAGCCCGGATTTTGGTAAGGGAGGACCTTGTGTCCTCCCTGCTTGAGGCGGCGCGGAAGGACACAAGGTCCTCCCCTACCTGAACCGTGGGTGTGCAGGTGTGTCGAATCGTTCATGAATCATCCAGGCTAGCCAGGCAACGTCCAGACATATGTATCACGACGAACGGTTGGTCGACCGCCGCAACGGGAAAACCGGTCACT
>JACCYX010000195.1 GCA_013696265.1 Chloroflexia bacterium | reverse complement strand
GCGCGGTTTCGGCGTCAGGGCGCGGGCCAACGCGACCCGCTGTTGCTGGCCACCGGAAAGGTCCTGTGGCATGCGGTCGCCGAACCCGCTCAATCCCACGAGTTCGAGCGCCTCGTCCACCCGCCGCGGGGCGTCGCCGCCACGTTCGAGACCAAACCCGACATTGCGGGCGACCGAAAGATGCGGGAAGAGCGCGTAATCCTGGAACACCATGCCGATCCGGCGACGTTCGGGTGGATCGTGCTTCCCGGCGCCCGCCACCAGGTCGCCATCGACCTCGATGCAGCCGCCGTCGATCTGCTCTAGACCAGCCACCATGCGCAAGGTGGTAGTCTTGCCGCACCCGCTGGACCCCAGCAACGCCAGGATCTGGCCCGAGGTGACGGAAAGACTCAGGTCACGAACGACCTGCACGTCACCGAACCGCTTTTGCACATTCAGGCAGAGCAGGGCGCGAGGGCCAGCTTCCGTGCCACGCGCCGGACGATGAATCACTCAAGAACTCCAATGGGACCGCTTTGCTGAAGCATCAACCAAATGACAGTACACGGGATTCGTAGGGTTGCCGAGCTTGTCTCGGCCCATTGAGCCATGGAAGATTGGATCAACGGGCGGAGACAAGCTCCGCAACCGTACAAATCATGAGAATGGTTGATCGGCGGTCGGACGGTACGGGCCGATACAAGCTCGGCAACCCTACGAGCCCGATGCAACTTCGCAACTTCCAGCCGCCAACCTCAATCCCACGCACATCACGCGGCCTGGTCAAGCCCGCGGCGTGAGAGGACCAGGCTCGGAATCGCCGAGATCGCGATCAGTATCAACGCCGGGGCCGCCGCCCGACCATAGGCGCCCGTCTGGGTCGCTTGCCAGATGCCGGTGGCCAGCGTTTCGAACTCGATCGGCGCCAGCATCATCGTCACCGGCAGCTCCTTCATCACCGTCAGGGCAACCAGGCCGAACCCGGCCAGCAGCCCCGGACGCGCCAGGCGCAGCGTGACCCGGCGCAATGTGCCGAGCACGTTCTCACCAAGGGTTCGCGAGGCTTCCTCCACTCGCGGGCTGATCTGGAGCAGGGACACCCGTTCCGCGCCCAGCGCCTGGGGCAGGAAACGAACCGCGTACCCGATGAGCAGGAGCCAGATCGTCTGGTACAGGGATGGGACGTAACGGGCACCGATGTAGACGAAGGCGAGGGCGATTGCCACGCCCGGCAGGGCATAGCCGAGGTAGGTCTGCCGTTCGAGCAAGGTGGTGAACCGATTGCGATACCGAACCGACAGCACCGCCGTCGGCAAGGCGAGCGCGACCGTCACCACCCCGGCCAGCAGGCTCACCGTCGCCGAGTTGAAGGCTTGGCCCCAAAGGCGACCGACCGCGTCTCCTGCGGACGTTCCGCGAACCAGCCAGTAGACGAGCACCGCCATTGGGAGCACGACCGCACTCACGAAGATGAGGCCGCAATAGCCGACCCCGAGCCATTTCCAGCGCCCGAGATCGACGCGCCGGACCGCCCGCGCCGCCCCGGTCGCGACCCGGTATTGCTGGGCACGACCCCGCACCCACCATTCAAGGGCGAGAATGACGATCGTGAAGGCCACCAGCACCAGCGCCAGCGAGGCGGCGGCGGTCCGGTCGAAGCTGGATTGGTACTGGACGTAGATGGCTCGCGTGAAGACATCGTAGCGCATCAGCGAGACGACGCCGAAATCGGAGACCGTGTACAGAGCCGAAAGGAGGGCGCCCGCCGCGATCGCTGGACGCAGTTGCGGCAGCATAACCCGGAAGAAGGAGCGGTATGGCCCCAACCCAAGGCTGCGCGCCGCCTCTTCCAGGGCGGGATCGATGCCCCGGAACGCGGCCTGGACCCCGAGGTAGACGTACGGGTAGCTGAAGAGCGTCAACGCCCACCAACTCCCAAAAAACCCGTAAATCGACGGCAGGCGTTCAATCCCGAACGGCCCTTCCAGCCAACCCTGGACGATGCCGCGCGGACCCATCGCCGCCACGATCGTCAGTGCCCCAACGTAGCTCGGGATCACCAGCGGCAAGGCGGCCACCACCGACCAGTATCGGGGATGCGGGAGATTCGTGCGCGTCGTCAACCAGGCCAGGGGCACGGCGATCAGCGACGCGGAAACCGCGACCGACAGCGCCAGCAGCGCCGTGTTGCGCGTGACATCGAATGTTCTCGACCGGAACAGGCTGGCCGGGATCGCGGACCCGCTGTCCGTGGCCCGGATCGCGAGATAGACGAGCGGCGCAAGCATGAGCAACGCCACCAGCAGCGCCGGAACCACGAAAACCATCGGCGGGAAACGCCGCGTCAGGAGACGCACGCGCCCTGGGGGGATGGTCAGGCTTTCGTATGTCGTGACAGTCGTCTTGCCCAGTGTCGCCATCGCCCGTCCTGTCCCCTACCAGCTACAGGAGTCCAACCTCCGTCAGCAAGGCGACCGTGCCTTCCAGGTCGGCGAGATCGGTCAGGTCGATATCCGGCGTCTCGATCTCCGCGAGCGGCGGCAGATCGGCGATCGGCTCCACGCCGGCAATCAAGGGATATTCGGACGTGTTTTGGGCGAAATAGGTTTGCGCATCCTGGCCAAGCAGCACATCGAGCGCCCGGAGCGCCTGGTCGGGATTCGGCGATTCCGCCAGCACGCCCGCTCCGGCGATGTTGACCAGGGCGCCGACATCGCCGTCGGGAAAGTAGTAGTTGGCGGCGGGTTGCTCGCCCTCTTCGGCGATCTTTTCCCAGAGGTAGTAGTGGTTGACGAGGCCAGTCGCGATTTCGCCGTCGCAGACGGCGGTCACGATCTGGCCGTTGCCCTCATAGGCGACCGTGCCATTGTCGATCATGGCTTGCAGCCACTCGCGGGTCGTATCCTCACCCATTTCCTGTCGCAACGCAGTGACGTGCGACTGGAACGAGGCATTCGTTGGCGCCCACGCCACCTGCCCGGCCCATGATTCGTCGATCAGGTCAAGCAGCGACGCCGGAAGGTCGGATTCAGCCACCATCTCCGTGTTGTAGACCAGTACGCGGGCGCGAGCCGAGAGGCCGACCCAGAGCCCGTCGGGGGAGACGAAGCGGGGATCCACTCGGCTCAGGATCTCGTCCGGCAACGGGGCGAGGCGGCCCTCGTTGGCGAGCTGACCAAGCGCACCGGCGTCCTGGGCGATGAACAAGCTGGCCGGGGAATTCGTCCCTTCTTCCAGAATCCTGATCGCGATCTCGCCGGTGCTGCCGTAGCTAACCTGGGCGTCGATATCCCCCGCGGATTCGATGATGTCAATCACGCCCGCGATCAGGTCCTCGCTACGGCCGGAATAGATGACGAGTTCGCCCGGCGATCCCAGCAACGCGGCAACCGGAGTCGCCGGTGTCGCGACCTGGGCGCCGACGAACGCCGGTCCCGAAGCCGCCGCCGAAAGTCCCAGCGCTCCTCCGGCCACACCCTTGATGACCGACCGCCGGTCCGTCGAAACCAGTTCCATTCCGTCAGGGACATTCAACGTCGACCGTACCGTCATGAGTCAGTCTCCTTCTTCACCGGCGCCGGTGGCGCCATCAGCCGTGGGGCGATGCCGCCCCGGCAACCGTCACCCCGTTCCCGTTCTGTTTCCGTCAGCTTATCCAGGTGGTGACATCATCGATGGACCGGCGTTGACGCGCTGGCGCATCCATCGCCGGGTACCCGACATAGATGAACCCGAGCATCTGGGCCCGGGACGAGAGACCGAAGTGATCCCGAATTTCGGGCTCGAAGGCGATCCAGCCGCTTCGCCAGATCGCGGCGAGTCCGAGGGCGTGAGCCGCCAGCAGCATGTTCTGGGCGGCGGCGCTACCAGCCGCGATCTCCTCGATTTCCGGGATCGAGCCGTCAATGGACGGTTCGACCGCCACGACAATGACGCAGGGCGCGCGCATCGGTTTGGACACCGCCTTCGCCGCCACCGCTTCCTTCCGGACGGCATCCGATTCACGTCGAGCCGCAACAGCGCCCATGACCTGGCCGAGTTCCGCTCGCGCATCGCCTTCCAGCACGAAGAATCGCCACGGCTCGGTCAGGTGGTGGTTCGGGGCCCACGTTCCGGCCTCGAGGATTTGCCGGATCAGCGAGTGGTCAGGGACCTGGGTGGTCACCCTGCCGATGCTGCGCCGGTTGCGAATGGCGCTCAGGATGGGATTGTCGTAGGTCTGGGTGGTTGGCGCGTCCGGGTACACGGTTCCGGTCTGGGTCATCGGTGAGCGATCCTCTCGATTGCGTGACTTCCCAATGCGACCAGATGCATATCTGATCAATTTCGTCAGAATAATCATGACCGATCTGGTCGGAATTGTGCAAGGGGGTTTGTGCATGACGGTGGAGAATCGGGCGGGAGGGGTTCGATATCCGCTTCGCCAAGCTCCTCGCGGCAATGCGGGGCGCACTCGGAAGTGAAGGATCCCAACGGGCCTCACCAAAGGTCGTCATTCCGACGAAGGAGGAATCCGTGCGCGAAGCGCTTCCGCCGAAGGCGGACTTCAGGCTTGGCAACACCGAGCGGCGACTTCGTCACCGAGCGCTTCGCGTAGGCATGTCGAGCGACAGCGAGACATGCCGGTTGGTAGGGGTGCGAACGAACCGGATGGACATCGGAGTCTGCCGGTCAGTGCCGTGTCAGCCGAAGTGATCGAACGCTCCCTCATCCGCGTCGACGGCGACACCGTCCCGCAACAGGACCAGGTTCGGCTCGTCCGACGCCGCAACGATCCGTCCAATCGCGGTCAATGTGGCACCGACTTCGCCGGCTCGACGACGCAACTCATCGAAAAGGTCGGGGGGAATCGTAAGCAGCGGCTCGTAATCCTCGCCGCCCCGGAGCGCCATCCGCTCGACCTCATCGGGAAAATGCACGCGGATGGCGGGCAGGATCGGGACCGACCCGATGTCCACCTCGGCAGAGACACCGCTCGCCTGGAGAATTTTCGGCAAGTCGCCCAGCAACCCATCGCTGAGGTCCATCGCCGCCGTAGCTCCGTGTTCATGGAGCAGTCGCCCAAGCGCGATTCGTGGGTTGGGTCGCAAATGGGCGCCGATCAGGGGCGGACCGGTGACTCCCGGATCGGCGCCCCGTTCGAGCAGGGCCAGGCCGGCCGCGCTCGCGCCGAGGGTTCCGCTCACCACGATCAGGTCGCCCGGACGGGCGCCGGCGCGTGTCATCGCGTAGCCTGCCGGCACGTCGCCCAGCAACGTCACGCTCAAGGTGACCTCGTGGGGCACGCGCACCACATCGCCCCCGGCGATGACCACCCCGTGGGCGGCGGCAAGGGCACCCGCGCCGGCGTAGAGCGATTCGATATCGGACACGAGTTCGTTTCCGGTCACGCCGAGCACAACCGTCGCAATCCGGGGGCGGGCGCCCATCGCCGCGATGTCCGAGAGATTGACGGCGAGCATCTTGTGGCCGAGGCTCGCCCAATCGGTCCAGTCCAGCCGAAAATGCACGCCCTCGACCAGCGCGTCGGTCGTAATCACGATCGACTGGCCGGGCGCCGGACTCCAGATTGCCGCATCGTCGCCGATCCCGAGATCGACCTGGGCTGACTGGCGGACGGCGAACGGCAATGTTTCCGTCAGTCGACGAATGAGGTCGAACTCTCCGATGTCGCGAACTCTGCTTTCGCGATCAGCCATCTGGCATGCCCTTCCCCACGTTTCGACGCGTTTTTGGTTTCCGGTCCGTCTGGGTTCGGCGTCACACCCAAAGACGCCGGAACCAGGTGGTATGGTTCACCCTGCTGAAACGTTGCCTGTCATCGTGTGTCACCGCATGCGTCACTGGAGCCCAGGCCGAGTGTCCCACCCATCATCCGACGATTTTCTCGCCACTCCCGATGGAGCTTCGCCCGGCACACCATCCCCGCCAATGATTCACCTTTCCGAGGATGGCGACAATTCGGCGAGGTCAGCGAACGCGGACGAGTTCGATGCCGCGATCCAGCAGTTCGCGGTTCTCTATCCCTTCCCGCTCGACGATTTCCAGCACGAGGCAATCCGTACGCTCCTGCGGGGCGACTCGGTGATGGTGGCGGCGCCAACCGGTTCCGGCAAGACCGTGGTCGCCGAGTTCGGAATCTACGATGCCTTCCGCCGCACCGGGCGGGTCTTCTACACCGCGCCGATCAAGGCCCTCTCCAACCAGAAATTCCGCGATCTCCGGCGCTTCTACGGCGACGATGTCGGCTTGTTGACCGGCGATGTCTCGGAGAACCGTGACGCCCGGATCCTGGTGATGACCACCGAGATCCTGCGCAACATGCTGTTGCAAAGTCCCTGGGAAATGGACGATGTCGAATGCGTCATCTTCGACGAAATCCACTACCTGGCCGATCCGGACCGGGGCACGACCTGGGAAGAGTCAATCATCCTCTGCCCCGATCACATCCAGCTCATCTGCCTTTCCGCGACCGTGACGAATGCCGACGAGATCGCGGGCTGGATCGGTCGCACCCATCGGCAAATCCGGCTCATCACCCACGACCGACGGCCGGTGCCGCTGGCACTTTACTACTACCTTGACGAATCGCTTTCGATGGTGGTCGATCACCGGGGCCAGACGGCCAAGGACTTCTCCCGTGTCGGGGGGGAGTTGCGAAGGCAGCCTGGCCGTCCCCACCGGGGCCGGCCCTCGGGACGTGACGCCCGGGCGATGGACGAGCCACAACCGCGCGAGATCGTGGAGGCGCTGGCCAGCGGAAAGCTGTTGCCGGCCATCTACTTCCTCTTCAGCCGCAACGATTGCCAGGCCTTCGCCGAACAGTTGGCCCTGATGCTGCCCGATCTCGTCACCCCGGCCCAACGGGACCAGATCGATCAGATTTTGGATACCTACCACGCCAGCCTGCGGCCCGAGGATCGCGAGTTGGCGCAGGTCCAGGTCATTGGCCGGCTTGCCAGGCACGGTATCGGCTTTCACCACGCCGGACTCCTGCCGGTTCTGAAGCAGCTTGTCGAGGTGCTGTTCAGCCGAGGGTTGATGCAGGTCGTGTTCGCCACCGACACCCTGGCGCTCGGCGTCAACATGCCGGCCCGAACCGTCGTTATCGGGCGCATGAGCAAATGGGATGGCCGGCGGCGGCGTCCCTTGATTCCCAACGAATTCCAGCAGATGTCGGGTCGGGCGGGCCGGCGCGGGATGGACACGTTCGGTCACGTCGTCGTTCCCTACTCACCCTGGGTGCCCTTCAAGGAAGTGCTCGAGATCGCGACCGGTCCGCTCCATCCGGTTCGATCCGCCTTCGCCATCCGGTACAACACCGTGCTCAACCTCTGGGACCCGCCGCAGGGCGAGCGCGTGCGCCAGATGCTTCGCCGCAGCCTGGCCCAGTACCAGACCAGCCAGCGCATCAGGCTGATCGAAAACGATATCCTCGAAATCGAAAGCGAGCTGGCGGGACTGGTCGAGGGCCGACAGGAGGAAATCCGGAACCTGGACGAGTTGTTCGAGGAGTACCGGAGTCTCGATCGACGGCTGCAAACCGCCAGATCGGAGCAACGAAAGCTCGATCAGGACCTGGCGGATATTCAACTGCACACGCGAAGCGGAACGCCCTGGACCGAGCCAGGCCGCCAGGCCCTGCGCCGGGCGTTCCGCTTCGCCGCCGCCGGAACGGTGGTTCACACCCGCGATCATGGCTGGGCGATCTATGTGGGCCGGGGAGCCCAGGCCGGCGTCGGCATCGTGCTCGACGCCCGGAGTCGTGGATTTCACACCTTGGCCGAGTACCGCCAAATCGACTACCTGCCGGACGACGTGAAGGTCACGCTGCCGGAGGCGCTGGTCGAACCGGCGGATGCCGGCGTCGATCCCGCGGCCCTGGCGCCGGCGGAAGAGCTGGATGTCCTCTTCCGGCACGTGGCGGAACTCAACCTGCCGGACCTCGATGCGATGGCGGAAGAATACCGG
>JACCYX010000271.1 GCA_013696265.1 Chloroflexia bacterium | reverse complement strand
CATTTCGCTGTGTCGCCATCAAGAGTCACCACATCAGGCATTCAGGGCCGGTTCGGCGAGTCCCAGCACGCGGTGGCTCCGGTCTTGCAGTTTCTGGAACAGCAGCGGATCCGAGGCCAACGTCGCGCCGAGCGAGGGAACGATGTCCCGCAGCCTGGGTTGCCAGCGCGGATAGTCGGCCGGGAAACACCGCTCGAGCACGTCAAGCATGATGGCCGTGGCGGTCGAGGCGCCGGGCGACGCGCCGAGCAGTCCGGCGATGCTCCCATCGCCGGACGTGATCAGTTCGGTGCCGTATTGCAGAATGCCCCGCTTCCGCGACGTCGGACGCATGACCTGCACCCGCTGGCCCGCCTGGATGAGTTCCCAATCGCTCCCGGATGCCGATGGCATGAAATCGCGCAGATGATCGATCCGGTCCGATTTGGACTGCAGAATCTGCCGAACCAGATACGACGTCAAGGGCATCTCGTCCTTGGCCACCGCCAGCATCGTGCCCACCGTATCGCGGTGGATCGAATGGAAGAGGTCGGTCTTCGATCCCCGCTTCAGGAATTTTGGCGAAAACCCGGCGAACGGACCGAACATGAGCCCGCGGCGGCCATCGATCAGGCGCGTGTCGAGGTGCGGCGCCGTCATCGGCGGCGCGCCGGTCGCCGGACGGCCATACACCTTCGCGTTGTGCTGGGCGATGAGATTCTCGTTGGTGCAGCGCAGGAACTGGCCGCTAACGGGGAATCCTCCCACGCCCCGGATTTCCGGGATGCCCGACTGGTGGAGCAGGTGGACCGCCGCGCCACCGGCGCCCACGAAGACGAAATCGGCGGTGACCTGGCGCGTCTCGCCCGACGCACGATCCTTGACCGACAGCGCCCAGCGGTCGCCGTCCGACCGCGCCAGCTTCTGGACCTCGCAGCCGGTCCGAACATCGACTCCCCGTTTGGCCAGCGCGTTGACGACGATGCGCGCGAGGGCCCCGAAGTTGACATCGGTGCCCGCTTCGCTGTATGTCACGGCGATCGGATCGTCACTGTCCCGGTCCCGCATCAGGAGCGGCAACCACTCCGCGATCTGGTCCGGGTCGTCCGAGAACACGGTGCCGGCGAACGGCGGCTCAACCACCAAAGCCGCGTGTCGCCGTCGCAGGAAATCGACATCGACCTGACCGTGACCGAACCCGACGTGCGGCACGGGATTGATGAAATCCCCGGGTAATGTCGCGATCCCCTGTTCGACAAGCCAGGCGTAGAACTGGAGCGAACGCTGGAACTGTTCGTTGACCAGCAGCGCCCTCTGGATGTCGATCGTGCCATCGGCGCGCTCCGGCGTGTAATGGACTTCACAGAGGGCGGCGTGGCCGGTGCCGGCGTTGTTCCAGGGGTCCGAGCTTTCCTGGCCCAGGGATTCCAGGCGCTCGAAGACCGCGATGGTGGCGTCGGGCCGGACACTCTGGAGCAGCATGCCCAGGGTGGCGCTCATGATGCCGCCGCCGATGAGCGCGATATCGACGTGCGATGATGTTGAGGTTCCCAAATCCATGCTCCCGCGGTCGATTGAACCAACGTTATTGGGACGGACGCGGCGCGGCAGGTGACTGGTGTCCGCGTGGCCCGACGCCGCAACATGTAGCCGTTTCGCCGCCGGGCGTCAACTCCGCTGTGTGGAGTGGTTAAGCTGGGTGGGACTGGTGGCGGGACAGGGGAGAGCCATGGATTTCAGGAGCCTGTTCTTGCTTCTCCCGCACTATGCCGCCCCGCGAGATGATGGATAGCCAATGCCCACCGAGTACGAACGAACGATCGCGGCCGACGACGAGTTCGAGATCGAGGTCAGGAAATCCCGGTTCATTTGCTCGCTGGCGCGCGTCGCAACCGAAATCGATGCCCGCGTCAGGATCGACGAGACGCGGAAGCGGTATTGGGACGCGAACCACCACTGCGCGGCCTGGCGCATCGGCGCCGGTGGCCGCCTCCAACGGTCGAGCGACGACGGCGAGCCAGCCGGCACGGCCGGCATCCCAATGCTCGATGTCCTGAACCACCGCAACCTCACCGACACGGTCGCGATCGTCACACGCTACTTCGGGGGAACGAAGCTGGGCGCCGGCGGGCTGATCCGGGCGTACGGATCGGCGGTTTCGACGGCCATCGAGCAGACTGGCATCGTGGAGCGCCGCCCACTGCACACGATCGAGGCCACGATTTCCCACGCCGACTCGGGCCGGGTCGAGCACGCGCTCCGCGCCTCGGGCTTTTCGCTGTCAGCCGTCACGTACAATGCCGAGGATGTGACGATCGCGGCCCAGGTCGCCCCCGAACAACGGGAGCCGTACCGCGCCTGGCTCGGCGAAGTGACCGCCGGGAGCGCGGCACCGCGTGACACGGGCGTCGAGTTCGTCGATGTCCCGCTGGAACCTGGAAGCCGCTGATCGCCGCCACGTGGCGACGGCTGGAAGGAATGACGATGACGGCAACGAATTCTGGAAAAGACGGCGTCGTGGTCAGGATCGACGCCCGGCGCTGTATCGCCAACGCGAAATGCACGACCGCGGCGCCGGGATTTTACGTGCTCGATGAGGAAACAGGCGTCGCGGTCCTGGAAAACCAGGAAGCGGCGAGCCTCCAGCAACTCTTCGCTGGGGCACGCGCCTGCCCGACCCAGGCGATTTCGATCGAGCAGTACGGCCGCCGGGTCTTTCCCCAAATCCTGACCCCAATGTTCGGTGACGCGCCCGACACCGATGGCAGTTCGGACTAATGAACCTCGGGTAGACACTGGTAGCGACGGTCCCAAGCTTGCGAGGGCAGCGTAGCGGGTCATCTCTGCCCGAGTTCAGGGTCGAGATGAACTCGACCACTACCAGGGTTGTTTCACGGAGCAGCCGAAGTTCGTATGAGGCCCGGCGCGGTCGCGAACCAGTTAGCCCTGCCCGGACCGGCCCGCCAGACCGAGCGCCTTCTTCCACCGCGGTGGCCGCGATTGCCGGTCTCCCTCCCCGTGTCGGACCGCCGTTTGCGCCCACCGCTGGAACGGCGGGACCGGTTCACTCTGGAGGAGTTTCGAAGGCACCACCTCCGTCGCCCACTCGACCATGAGGTCGCCGTCCTCAACCTTGCGGCGAATCCACCGCAACCCGGCGGGCACGCTGGCCAGCCGGTGGCCATCGGAGTGCGCGTCGGACGCGAGGACGACGGCGATGTCCCGCTCGATCGCCGCGTCCAACAGGTGCCGGGCCGATCGCTCGACAGCCTTGCCGTAGACCCCCGCAAAGCTGCCGGACGTGAGTTGCAAGACTGTCCCCTGTTCCCCGGCCGCGAGCGCCAGTTCCGAGTGTTTCTGTACTTCCAGGTACCGTTCCGGGTGAGCGAGGATTGGTGTGTAGCCCGCCACGCGCAACGCGAACAGCGACGATTCGGCGTGCCGCGGCCAGCCCACGAACGGCAGTTCCACGAGGACGGCCGAGCCGCCGGCCATGCTCGATGGCTCGCCCGCCTGGAGCCGGGCGGCCAGGCCGGGCTCCAGCTGATGCTCGTAGCCCAGATCGACGCTGACGCCGTGGGTGGCGGCCAGCGGCCGGATTGTGTCGAGGAGGCTGAGGGCCAGCTGATGGTAGTCATCCGTGAGCGGTTGCATCAGGTGAGGCGTGGCAACGACCCTGGTCACCCCCTGTCGCGCGAGCAAGTCGAGCATCGCGCCGGACATCTCGAACGACGATGAGCCATCGTCGATTTCCGGCAACAGGTGCAGGTGCAAGTCAATCATTTACGGATCCAGTGGCGAGTTAGAGACGAGACGCGGGGCCAAATGATTCCCGCGATGAACAGATGGTGCTGCACAATCCTGGTCCTCAGCCTACACTTGCGGCGAATGCGGCTCGGCCCACGTCTGGGGAAGAGGTCGAGTTCACCGGGAAGTTGCTATTACATCGGGGGTCCCAAGTGGAGTTGGATTTGCGCCAATTGGTGCGCATCGGGCGCAGATGGTGGTGGCTGCTTCTCCTGGCCCCGCTGATTGCCGGAGCCACCGCGTACGTCGTCAGCGATCGTCAACAACCGCTCTACTCAGCCAGCGTGGTGCTGAGGATCAATCCTCCCGTCTCGGGCACGCTCGACGTGAACGCCGTGCGGCTCAGCCAGGAACTGGGGGAAACCTACCGCTCGCTGATTACCTTCACCCCCGTACTCGACCAAACGATCGCGGCCCTGGATCTGCCTTATTCGACCGAGGAGCTTCGCGCCAAGGTCACGGCGAGCACGATTCAGGATACCCAATTGGTCCGCGTCTCGGTTTCCGATCCCGACCCGGACGACGCCGCGCGAATGGCCACCACCATTGGGTCCGAGTTTATCGCCTACGTAAACCAGGAAGCCCAGGACCAGCTTGAAGTCCAGGTTTCCGGGGTTGAGGATCGGATTCTGGAAATTGAGGCCGAGCGGATCGACCTGGTGGCTGAGCTGGAAACACTCCAGGAAGCCGGCGCCAGCGAAAACGGGACCCGGATCGACGAAATCGAGATCAGGATCGCCCAGCTCGATTCGCAAGTCGAAACGCTCCAGCTGCAAATCGAAAATGTCGCCGGCGGCGTCGCTTCCACCCGCGTCCAGGTCACGGTCTCCGACCCCGCCACCCCCCCCGCCGATCCCTACGCCCCGCGCGTGGCGTTCTACACGTTGCTGGGCGCGTTCGTCGGACTCCTGATCGCCCTCGGCGCGGTGGCGCTGCTGGAGTACATGGACAATTCGGTGAAAGCCGATTCGGACTTCCAAGACCTAACCGGCACGCCGCTGCTGACCACGATCGGGGCGATCCCGAACCTGCGCCCCGGCGGCAACCAGGTCTACGTTGTCAGCGAACCGCGGTCTCCTTCGGCGGAAGCGATCCGCATGCTCCGCGCCAACCTGGAGTTCGCCGCCGCGGGCCAGGCGATCGCCTCGCTGGCGATCACCAGTTCCAGCCCTGGCGAAGGCAAGAGCACGGTCAGCGCCAACCTCGCCGTGGTGATGGCGCAGGCGGGGCTGCGCACGATCATGATCGACGCCGACCTGCGCAAGCCGACCCAGCACCGCATCTTCAGCATTCCCAACGACAAGGGGCTTACCCGCTTGCTGACGCACCCGAACGATCGCTGGCAGGATTCGGCCACCCGCGTCGCGGTACCGAACCTCTGGTTGATCCCGAGCGGACCCGTGCCGCCAAACCCGGCCGACCTGCTGAGCATCGATGCGTTTCCGCAATTGCTGAAGCGCATCGGCGCCGACGCCGACATCGTGATCCTCGATACCCCGCCCGTGCTGGCGGTGAGTGACCCGCTCGTCGTGGCCCGGAACACCGATGCGGTGCTGCTCGTCGCCCGCTCGGGCCAGACCCGGCGGGATGCCCTCCGGCATTCGGCGGAGGCGCTACGGCAGGGCAGCATGCGCGTGCTCGGAATCGTGCTCAACCAGCAGCGATCGAAGGATGGGATGGGGTACTACTACTACGAGGGGTACGGTCCGACGGCGATTCCGCCACAGGATCCGCCGAAGAGTGAGTGATACCGGAACTCCCGCCACCGAGGTCCTGGCGGCACTCGGGTTCCATCCGTTGACAGGTTGAGGAGGAGTTCTGGAATGCGACGTTGGATGACCATCATCACGCTGGCGACGCTCGCGCTTGCGCTGGTCGCCGGCTGGGGCATCGGCCAGCTCGCGGGCGGCGGCTCCGGGGAATCCGACCTGGCGGTGCGGGCGATCCCGACGCTGGAACCAGTCTCGTCCGTGGCTCCGGACCCAACACCCACCGTCGTGACGACGCCGGCCGCGTCCCCGTCTTCGGACGGTGACTCTTCGTCACCAGCGGCGGCGCCCGCGACCCCGGCGGTTCAACCGCCGACGAGCGTTCCCGTCGGGCCGTAGCCGGGCAGGGGTGGTGCGGGCGGCGGGAGTCGAACCCGCACGGGGTTACCCCCAACGATGTTTAAGACCGTAGCGTCTGCCGTTTCGCCACGCCCGCGTCGATCCCGGTCACGCGGGATCGTTCACACAGGATACCGCCTCGCTCGAATGGCGATCCGTTCCACGCTCATGGGCAGGAATACACCATGCCTAAGGAAAACATTCCGGAGCGATTTCAGCCACTCCTGGCAAGCACGACGCTGGGTCATCTGGCAACGATCGACGAGGCGGGAAATCCGCAAGTCAACCCGGTGTGGTTCCTGTGGGATGGAACGCACCTCTTGTTGAGCGTCAAGGCCGAGACGGTCAAGTACCGGAACCTGCGCCGGCGACCGGCGCTGGCGATCTCGTTCGTGGATCCGGCTAACCCGCATCACTATCTGGAGCTGCGCGGGGACGTCATCGAATTCACGCTCTACCGGACGCTCGAATTCGTCAACCAGCTCTCCCGGAAATACACGGGCCGGGATATGGACCCCGCCCAGGCTGGCCTCGAGCGGTACAAGCTGACGGTCACGATCCGGTCCTGGACGGGACAGTAACCCAATGCGGCAGACGGCCCGTGAACCGAGCAACAAAAAGCCGGGCACATGGCTCGGCAGGTTTCGATCGGGAGCGGAAGACGGGATTCGAACCCGCGACCTTCTCCTTGGCAATTCTATACAGGCGCTTCACGGCCATTCCCGCCTGGTCCACCCTAGACCCTGAAAACCCTATGAAATCAAGGAAATACATCTCATCCCGTGCTATACTGTTCACAGGGAATCACGGGAAATGGTACACATTTTCAGGTACTCGGTACACATTTGGAACACATCGGGGGAGTGGTGAACATGGCAATCGTGCAGCGGATCGACAAAGACGGCAAGCGACGCTGGCAGGTCCGGATCGCCGTTCGGGACGCAAACGGCAAGCGCCAGAACCGGACGATCGACACCTTCGCGACGAAGAAGGAAGCGCAACGGGCCGAACGTGAGGCGCTGAGCGCGCGCGATCGCGGTGCGGTGATTGGGCCGGATCGGTTGACCGTCGCCGAATTGGTCGATGGCTGGCTCGCGCTCAAGGCGCCGGCGGTTTCGAAGAACAGCGCACGCGATTACGAAGGTGTGGCCCGGCTCCACATCAAGCCGGCTGTCGGATCGATCCGCGTCCAGCGACTGAGTGGGGAGACCCTCCAAGCGGCCTACACCGGATGGCGTGAGGCGGGCCTGTCGCCCGCCATGATCCGCAAGTGTCACGTCGTCGTGTCGCAATCACTGGACCTCGCGGT